>DATGIR010000556.1:0-2757 GCA_035295605.1 Fimbriimonadaceae bacterium
CGTTGTACACCGCCGGCTCCGGCTCCAAGCCCGCCGCGCGCATCGCCGCCGCCGTGGGCCCGAGCCGATGCTCCTCCAGCCGGACCGACTCCCGCGTTGCCCGGTCCCCGTGCCACATCAGCGCAACTTTCATGTTTGGTCTATTGGGACAACCGCGCCGCCTCTATCCCCCGCGCCGTCCACGCCGCGATCACCAGCCTTCCGTCCGGCGAGGCAGCGACCGCCGCGTCGTCCCCTTCCGACGCGAGCTCGATCCCCTTCCCCCGCGGCGTGCTCGCCAGGATCCGACGCCCCTCCGTCCAAGCCACGTACGGGCCGTCGGACCCCAGCGCGATCCATGGCTGCCGCCCCTCCGCGAACCGCCGCTCCGCCCCGCCCGCCCCGCTCACAAACAGCGTGTTCTCCCGCCGCCAAACCGCCGCGATGCCTCCCTCCGGCTGCATCGCGAAGCACCCGCCGTCCATCGGGCAAGCGTTCAGCGGCCAGGTGCCCGTTCCCAGCTTGGTCGCCGGCCCCCAGGTCGCGCCCAAGTCGGAAGACGTGCACGTGTACATGTCCCGCGCGCCGCCCAGCGAGTTGCGAAACATCGCGATCAGCCGGCCGTTCCCGGCGAATGCGAGCGAGGGGTGGCAGCACTCGCACACCGATCCGCTGGGCGAGGCATACACTAACCGGTTCGCGGACCAGCTCGCGCCCCCGTCCCCCGAGGTGGCCGCGTAGATCTTCGTCCCCTTGGTGCGGCCGTCGAGCCAGGCGCACGCCAGGGTGCCGTTCGGCGCCGCTGCCATCGCGTGCAACCCCTCCCGCGCGCTGCCGGAAACATCGTTGACGTGCACCTGCGCCCCCCAATGACGGCCGCGGTCGTCGGAACGGTACGCCACCAGGTCGCCGTCCGCGTGCGAGATTGTCGTGACCGTCAACACCCCGTCGTGCACCGCGATCCGCGGCCCGCGCCGCATGCCCAGCGCCGGCTTCTCGCGCTCTCCGACCTTCACCGGCGCCGCGAACGACTCGCCCCTGTCCCTCGAAGCCGAAACGTACACCGCCCCGCCCATCCCATAGACGGCGTACACGGACTTGTCTCCATCGATCGCGAGCTGCGGCTCGCGGGCCTGGTCGAACCCCGGCGGCGTGACCGGTACGACGGCGAATACGAGCGCGGCGAACATAACCAAAGCGTACACCCCAGCGTCTCTCCCCCCGCCCCACACCGCACGACACCGGGCACGCTCGACCCCGGATTCGAGTAGTAGCTTGCAGGCCCCCCATGAAAGCGATCGTCTACTTCAGCAACGGTTCACCCGACGTCCTCCGGTGCGAGGAGCTGGATAAGCCGACTCCCGGCGACGATCAGGTTCTCATCCGCGTTCGCGCGGCCGCCCTCAATCCGGTCGACGCCTACCTCGTCAAGAAGATGCCCGCCATCGCCCGCAAGCTGATGAAGATGCCCGCCCCGACCATTGCGCAGCCCGGAAGATTTGGGCGGGACGTGGCCGGGGTAGTCGAAGCCGTCGGCGTGAGGGTCACCCAGTTCAAGCCCGGCGACGAAGTTTTCGGCTCGTGCCCCGGGGCCTGCTCGGAGTACGTCTGCGCCTCCGAGTCCAAGCTCGCCATCAAGCCGGCGAACGTGTCCTTCGAGGAGGCGGCGTCCACCCCCGTTGCGATCTATACCGCCCTGCAGGGCCTGCGCCGCGGCTTGATCAAGCCGGGCCATAAGGTCTTGATCAACGGTGCGTCGGGTGGCGTCGGCACCTTCGCCGTGCAAATAGCCAAGTCCCTCGGCGCCGAGGTCACCGGTGTCTGCAGTACGCGCAATCTGGAGCTGATTCGATCGATCGGGGCCGACCACGTCATCGACTACTCCAAAGAGGACTTCGCGGCGTCCGGCCCTCGTTACGACCTCGTGTTCGACTGTGCCTGGACCCACACGTGGTCGGCGGGAAGGCGCGCCGTCAAGCCGGGGGGCCGCTATGTGATCATCGGCGGGGTGGCCGGCGGCCCGATCTTCAAGCTGCTCGCCCGAATGGTCGGGGCGCGCCTCATGTCCCACCTGGTGAGTCAGAAGTTCGTCACGTTCTTCTTGGCCAAGACCGACCAGTCGGACCTCGACAGCGTCCGCGACCTGATGGCGGAAGGGAAGGTGAAGCCCGTGATCGATAAGCGCTATCCGCTTTCCGAAACCCCCGACGCCACCCGTTACCTGCTCGAGGGCCACGCCCGCGGCAAGGTCGTCATAAGCGTCGCCTGACTCCCTGACTCCCTGACTCCCTGACTCCCTGACTCCCTGACTCCCAGACTCCCTGACTCATCAAGTAGTCTGTGGCGAACCCGATGTCCTGGAAAATCCTCGTCACCGCCCGCGCCTACTGGACGTCCAGCCCCACCACGCGCGACCTTTTCCCCGCCGCCGGCTGCGAAGCCGTCCGCTCGACCGTCGCCGCCCCCCTCCCGGAAGCCGCCCTCATCGCCGAGCTCCAGGGCTGCGACGCCGTCCTCGCCGGCAGCGACCCCTACAACGCGCGGGTCTTCACCGCCTGCCCCCAGCTCAAGGTCATCAGCCGCTGCGGCGTCGGCATCGATAGTATCGACCTCAAGGCCGCCACCGAGGCAGGCGTCCTCGTCACCAACACCCCCGGCGCCATGGCCGAGGCCGTCGCCGACTACACCTTCGGCCTGCTGCTGGCCGTCGCCCGGCACATCCCCGAGGGCGACGCCCTCATGCGCTCCGGCGGCTGGGGCGAGTTCCCCGGCACCCTC
>DATGIR010000557.1:0-3996 GCA_035295605.1 Fimbriimonadaceae bacterium
TCGATCCCGTCGCCTACGTTATCGATCTTGAACTGATACAAAACGTTTGGGTCGAATACCGTTGAGGCTCCCATCCCGGGTGGGATGAACGGGTGAACGTCGAGGATGAGGACCGCATTGGCCGGGTTCTGCGGACTCGGAAAGAGATAGAGATCTTCGGTATCCACGCCCGGCAGCGTGGCGACAGACGTGTCGTTTGCCTGATCGGAACCCAGCCCCTTCGGGGTGAGGAGGACGAGTGACCCAAATATCAGGGCAGCGGCGCGGCCCAGCCGATGAGAATGCCCGAGCATGCGGACAGTATAAGGAGGCGGAGATTAGGTGTCAACTCAAGCCATGAGCTCGAGCATCTCGCCTACCGTTCGGTGCGCCTCGACCTCATGCCGCAGATGAGCGGTCACGTGAATCGAATACCGATTCCGCCGGCCATCCCGATGCCGCTTCAGGAAGCCACCCCGCTCCAGGTCGGCGACGATCCGCTGCACCGCCCGTTCGGTGATACCAACCTGCGAGGCAACCTCGCGCATCAGCGCGTAGGGGTCACGCTGGAGGCAGATCAGCACGTGGGAGTGATTCGAAAGAAACGTCCACGGCGCATCGATATGCGACAATTTTTTCGTGATATAATTATCGCATATCTTCCTGCTGAAACAAAAATGGAAAAGCTCATCCGCGGCGCCGCCAACTTCAACAAGAACGCCGACTCGCGTCTCAAGGACGAGCTTGGCCGGCTCGCCGCCAACGGGCAGACGCCGAGCACCCTCCTGATCACGTGCGTCGATTCGCGCGTGCTCCCTTCCATCATCACGAACTCTCCGCCGGGATCCATGCTCACGCTCCGCAACGTCGGCAACTTCGTGCCGAGCCCCGAGGATTCGTGGGTGGGTGGCGACACGTCGGTCGCTTCTACCCTGGCGTTCGGCCTCGAAGTCCTCAACATTCGGCACATCGTGGTGATGGGCCACAGCGAGTGCGGCGGCATGGCCGAGCTGCTCGCCCGGCGAAACGACTTTCGAACCGATGCGCTTGGCACCTGGCTCCGAAACGGCCGCCGGGCGCTCCAGAAGCTCGTCACCCGAGAGCTGATGGAGGAGGGCCTGAATGAGGTCAACCGGCTCTCCCAACTCAACGTCTTGAACAGCCTGGAAGCGCTCTCCTTCTATCCCGAAGTTCGCGCCCGGCTCGACCGGATGCAGCTCACCCTCCACGGATGGTGGTTCGACATCTACCAGGCAAAGGTCCTCGCCTACGAGCCGCGCGCCGGGAGGTTTGTTCCGGTCGAGCACGCCTACGAGGCCACCCTCGCCGGATTCGCGGATGCGAATCCGGCGAGATAACGGCTACTTTTCGCGGGTGAGTTCGATCGAAATCATCGGTGGGCCGTCCGCGTGGGCGGCCTGCCGGATCTCCGAGCGGTAGTGGTCGTTGTCCACGAACCACTCGGTGGCCACGAATTCGTTCTCACCTTTGCCGTAGTTGCCGAAGCGAAACTGGAGTTTGTTATCCTCCAGATAGACGTGGCCCGTGTACAGCGTGTCGGGGTCGTGTGCGTCCACGTAGTAGGCGGCCTTGGCGTTGGCATCCCACCCGATCAGCGAGTAGGAGTGCATCGGCTTTGGCGAGTCGAGAGCGATCACGGCGTCGCCCCGTAACCCGCGGTGGGACTCGTTCCACACAAAGTTGAACTCGCACCGGAAGTCCGATTTTCCCGCGTGGGCCACCGCCTGCCATTTGCCGACGACACGGCCGATGTAGGTCAGCACCGGCTCTTCTGGAGGCGTACCCGCAGGGGCTTGAATGATATGAGTGAGAGCGAGAAGGGCGAGAGTTGTCAATTTGAGCCTGCCTTGGTGTATCCGATGCCCCGGTCGACGTAGTCGGCAAAGGCCTTTTGAAGAATGCTTTGGGTTCCGCTTCGGAACATCGCCTCGGCGTCGGGTCCAACCGCGCCCCAAAGTTGAAACTTGCGCTTGATTTGCGTTCCCCCGTCTTTTGTGGATTCAAGGGTGTCCGACGAGTTCGACGCGAACGTCGGGCACAAGCAGCTTGCGCCACCCGAAACGATTTTTCGCGGCGGATCCAAGTAGAGGATCTCGCCATAGAGGGCTCCACCTCCACCCGTAAACCGTTCCTCGATTCGCCCACCCGGGCGCACATCCACGTGTACGGTCGAATCCGGTTTGTACCGGTGTGGCCACCACGCATCCAGCTCCTCGGTCAGCGCTTTGTAAACGCGCTCAATCGGCGCACCGACGCTCAATTCGAGCTCGATGTCGATGAGCCGAAACTCTTTTTGGTCCATATTTTGGGCCATCTCCTTGGTTTGTTCTGCGTATCGCTTCAAGCGTAGGGCCGTCTCGGCCGCGGACGATGCGTGGCTGCTGATCCAGCGCTCGTAAAGCTCCCGAAGCGGGACCGGGTTGAGAAAGTTCAACCGGGTTCGCCCCTCGCGGCGGACCAGCAAGAGGCCGGATTCTTCCAGCACGCCCAGGTGCTGCATCACCGCGAATCGGGAAAGCTCGGGTAGCGCTCGGGCCAACTGACCCGTCATCTGCGGTCCCTCGCGCAAAAGGTCCAACAGCCTTCTCCGGTGGGGACTCGATAACGCACGCCAGACGGTTTCCAATGTTCCGATTTCCGAATACGTGATGAAAGTATAACATATCGTTCATTAACGCAACTTGATTCAGGTAGGAATGAACCTGGCCATAACATGCCAGAATCAAGTTCGGAATAGCTCTGAGCCGTGAAAGTTTTAAATCGCTTCGCCCAAACGACGCTGTGGCTGGCAAGCGGCAGCCTCGTCTGTTTCGCCGCCCTCGCCACACCCCCCAAGTCTCGAGTCGGGGGAAAACCGATCGAGACCAAGATCGACTTCAACCGGGACATCCGGCCGATCCTCTCGAACAAGTGCCTCGCATGCCACGGGCAGGATCCCAAGGCGGTTATGGCCGGGCTGAAGCTCAACGTCCGCGAGTCGGCGACCGCGAAGCTCGCCGACGGCAAGTACGCCATCGTCCCGGGTCACCCGGAGAAGAGCGAGCTGCTCAAGCGCGTGATGTCCAAAGACTCGGATGAAAAAATGCCCCCGCCTGGCAGCAACAAGACGCTGACGGCCGAGGATGGCGAGATGCTGAGCCGATGGATTGCTCAGGGGGCCGAATACAAGGAGCATTGGGCTTTCGTCGTGCCCAAGCGAACCGCACTTCCGGAGATCCAAGATACACGCTGGCCCAGGAACCCGATCGACAACTTTGTACTCGCCAAGCTCGAGGAACGCAACATGCATCCTTCTCCGGAGGCGGACAAGGCCACCTTGTTGCGCCGGGCGAGCCTGGATGTCACCGGGCTGCCGCCGACCCCAGAGGAGCTCAAAGCGTTCCTGGCCGACAAATCGCCCAAGGCCTATGAGCACGAGGTCGATCGCCTGCTCGCCTCGCCGAGATACGCGGAGCGGATGGCGATGGATTGGATGGATTACGCGCGCTACGCCGACAGCAATGGCTACCAGTCGGACTGGGAGCGATTCCAATGGCGATGGCGCGACTGGGTGATCGACGCGTTCAACCAGAACATGCCGTACACCGACTTCATCGTGAAGCAACTGGCCGGCGACCTGCTTCCGAACGCCACCTTGGACGACAAAATCGCGACCGGCTTTGGGCGTAATCACCGGATCAACACCGAGGGCGGCGTGATCGCCGAAGAGTGGCGCACGGAGAACGTGATCGATCGAGTGGAAACGACGTCGACCGTGTTTCTCGGACTCACGGCGGGCTGCGCGCGCTGCCACGACCACAAGTACGACCCGATCACCCAGAAGGACTTCTACAGCCTCTACGCCTACTTCAACAACGTGCCGGAAACTGGCAGCGGAGAGGAGCGGCCCGTTAATCACCCGCCGTTTATCAAGGCGCCCACCAACGATCAGCAGAAGGAGTATTTCGGCCTTCAGGAGAAGCTCGCCGACCTCCGGTCGAAGATGCTGACGATCGA
>DATGIR010000558.1:0-8516 GCA_035295605.1 Fimbriimonadaceae bacterium
GCGGCGCCGGGCGTTACCGGCGCCTACGGTCCAGGCGGCGGCGCCGGGCGTTACCGGCGCCTACGGTCCAGGCGGCGGCGCCGGGCGTTACCGGCGCCTACGGTGTGGCGACGACGCCCGCGTCACGACCGGTCCAGCCCAAACAGCTTCACGTACAGAATCGTCGCGCCCCAGACGACCCGCCGCCACAGCTTCACAACCAGCGCATCCTTCGGCTTCGGCCAACCCGGAAACCGGCGAAACACCCGCATCACCCGCCGCGCCTGAACCCAGTAGCGCAGGTCGTAGCGGCTCATCGCCGAGTGGTAGAACACCGGCTTGCACAACAGCGGCCGGTACTTCGCCTCGATGAACGTGCACTCGCCCTTCAGCACGTCGAGCCGCACCGTGCCCATCCTGTAGTGCGTCGAAACGCTGATGTCCGAGTTCGGCGGCAGCACCTTCCCGAGTCCCAGCTTCGCCATCGCCAGGCTGATGCAAATCTCGTCGACCACGTGGCCGGCGTTGCGCTTCGGGCCGAGCTCGTCGTACCGCTCGGCGATCGCCATGATCTCCCTGATCAGCCTTTCCGTCTCCGGACCGCGCTCGTAGTAGATCCAGCCCCCGATGAACGTCGGCGCCGCCTTGACCCCCATCACGCGGCGAGCTTTTCCGAAGTCGCCGTACCACTCGTTCTCCTCCGAAAGGTCGCCCTGCACAGCGAACGGAATCCCCTTGAGCCGCTCGAAGAGCTCGTCCGGATTCCGCACCGCCAGCGTGTCACCGTCGACGAACATGACGGCGTCGGCGTCGGTCATCTCGTAAGCCGCCAGTTTGGAGAACCAGTGGGGGAAGTTCGGGTTGGGCGGAATGACCTCCTGGTAGAGCGCGCACAGCTCGGGGTTGTCCGGCTCGTCGGTCATCAGCACGCGCAGCGTCTCGCTCCCTTGGAGCTCGAGGCTCATGGCAAGCGCCCTCGCCATCGTCTTGAACCGGGGATGGCCGGTGGCGAAGGTGTAGATGACGCGCTTCAACTCTCCTATTATGGGATTTGGGGCTAGGTATCCTCGGGCGTGTGCGGAATTGCCGGCTACGTCGGCCCTAAAGACGCCGTCAGCGTCGTAATCGATCAGCTCAAGCGCCTCGAATACCGGGGCTATGACAGCGCCGGAACGGCCTGGCTCGACGGGGGCACCCTCCACGTCGTCAAGAAGGCGGGCAAGCTAGCCATCCTCCAGTCGGAGCTCGGAACCGGCTCCCACCACACCACTTGCGCCATGGCCCACTCCCGCTGGGCAACTCACGGCGGCCCGACCGACGCCAACGCCCACCCCCACTGCGACAACACCGGCAAGATCGCGGTGATCCACAACGGAATCATCGAGAACTACCTCGAGCTCCGGGAAGAGATGCTGCGCGAGGGGCACGTCTTCAAGTCCGAAACCGACACCGAGGTCGCCGCCCACCTCATCGGGCAGGAGTTCGCCGAGGTCAACGACCTCGACGAAGCCGTCCGGCGCGCCGTCCGGCAAATGAGGGGCGCCTACGCGCTGGTGGTCGTCGCCACCGAGGCCCCCGACCACCTCGTCGCCGCCCGCAAGGCCTCGCCCCTCGTCCTTGGCATTGGCGAGGGCGAAATGCTGCTAGCCAGCGACATCCCCGCGCTCCTTCCCTACACACGCGAGGTCGTGGTGATGCCCGAGGACTCGATCGCCTCGCTCCGGCGAAACACCATCGAGCTCACCGACCTGGACGGGCGCACCCTGCCCGTGCAGCCGAACCACATCGCCTGGAACACCGAGGACGCCGAGCGGGGCGGCTATCCCCACTTCATGCTCAAGGAGATCCACGAGCAGCCCGAAGTGATGCGCAACGCGATGGCCGGGCGCATCGACGAGGACATGCGGGTCGTCCTCTCCAACGCCTTTTCCGACTCGGTTTGGCACGAAATCGACCGCATCAACATCGTCGGCTGCGGCACCGCCTATCACGCCGGGCTCATGGGCAAGCACCTTTTCGAGCGTCTGCTGCGGCTGCCCACCGACGTTTACTATTCCAGCGAGTTCCGCTACGGCGACCCCGTGCTATCGCCGCGCTCCCTGGCCATCTTCATCAGCCAGTCCGGCGAAACGATGGACACCCTTGCCGCCCTGCGCGTCTGCAAGGCCCGGCGGCTGCGAACCCTCGGCATCGTCAACGTGATGGGCTCCAGCCTCGCCCGCGAGTGCGACCGGACCCTCCTCACCAACGCCGGACCGGAAATCTCGGTGTGCAGCACCAAGGCGTACACCGCCCAGGTCATGGTGCTCACCCTCCTCGCCCTGTATATCGCCCAGGTACAGGAGGCACCCGGCATTCGGGTCGACGAGTGGGTGCGGGAGCTGCGCCTAATGCCGGATTACTGCCGTAAGACGATGGATACGGAGTCCCAGGTAAAAGACATAGCCGAAAAGCTCAAGGACATGCCGATGGCATTCTTCTTTGGGCGCGGGGCCGACGCTTATGCGGCGTACGAGGGGGCCCTCAAGCTCAAGGAGATCGCTTACATTCCCACCGAGGACCGCCCCGCCGGCGAGATGAAGCACGGGCCGCTGGCCCTGGTTCAGCCCGGCGTGGTGTGCGTCGTCGGTGCGACCCAGCGCGCGACGCTCGACAAGGTGATTTCAAACGTGCGGGAGGTCCAGGCGCGCGGCGGCACCGCGGTGGCCATCACCTCGGATCAGACCGACACGATGCACAAGGTCGCCGACCACTGCATCCAGATCCCCGCGACCGAGCACGACTTCTTCGATACCCTGCTCAGCACCGTGCCGCTGCAACTGTTCGCGTACTACGTAGCCGCCGCCCGCGGCTGCGACATCGACCAACCCCGCAACCTCGCCAAGTCGGTCACCGTCGAGTAACGGCATGGACTCCGGCGCGCGCACGTACCCCGTCGTCCTCATCGCCTTCAACCGGCCCGGCATGACCCGCCGCGTCCTCGACTCCATCCGCCCCAACAAACCGCCCATCCTGATGGTCTGCATCGACGGGCCCCGCGACGGCCGAGCCGACGACCCCGAGCGCATCGAAGCCACCGCCAAACTCTTCGATCAAATCGACTGGCCCTGCGAACTCACCATCAAACGGCAAGGGAAGAACCTCGGATGCCGGCACAACCCCGCCTTCGCCATCCAGTGGATGCTCGACACCCACGGCGCGGGGGTCATCATGGAGGACGACTGCGTCGCCTCCCCTTCCTTCCTGCCCTTTTGCTGGGAGCTCCTCACCCGCTACGAGCACGACGCCCGCGTCGGCATGATCTCCGGCATCGGCCTGCACCTCAGCCTCACCCAAGGCGCCAGCTACGGCTTTTCCCAGTACTCCTATATCTCCGCCTGGGCCACCTGGAAGGACCGGTGGGACGGCCTCGACCTCGAGCTCAAGGATTGGCCAACGATCAAGGCGCAGCGCCTGATCGAAAACGTGTTCCCCGATCGCCGAGTCCAGGCGTTCTGGACGCGGGTGATGGAGCGCGTCTACAACGGCGACCCCCGCACCGAGAGCGCGTGGGACTTCCAATGGAGCCTGCGAAACTTCCTTCAGCGCCGGGTCTGCATCGTGCCCTCGAAGAACCTTATCTGCAACGTCGGCTCCGATGAGGACGCCACCAACAGCCTCGTCACCGACTGGTTCCTAAACGTCAAGGCGGAGGAGCTCGACTTCCCCCTCACCCACCCCGAGTACATGGTCGTCGACGCCGAGGCCGACCGCGAGGCCGAGCGACGACGCTTCAGCCTCCGGCCGCTCCCGGTTCGGGCGGCGCGGCGGGTGGCGCGAGAGGTTCAGGCCGCCCGAATCAAGCGGGGCGCGCGCTGATCCTCGTCGCCGGCGGCGCCGGCTACATCGGCTCCCACATGGTGCGCCTGCTCCGCCATGAGAAGGAGCCGCACCTCGTGCTCGACAACTTCGAGGAGGGCCACCGCCCGGCGATCGGCGACAGTCCCTTCGTCGAGGCCGACCTCCGCGACCCTGCCGCGGTCCAAGCCGTCTTCAAAGCCCACCCCGACATCGACATCGTCATCGACTTCGCGGCGTACATCGCCGTCGGCGAAAGCGTTCGCGAGCCCGCCAAGTACTGGCGCAACAACTTCGTCGGCGCCCTGAACCTGACCGATGCCATGCTCGCAGCGAACGTCCAGAGCATCGTCTTCAGCTCAACCGCGGCCGTGTACGGCGAACCCGTCCGGATCCCCATCGACGAGGAGCACCCCAAGGCTCCCACGAGCTGCTACGGCGAGACCAAGCTCGCCGTCGAACACCTCCTCGAGCACCTCGACACCGCCCAGGGCATAAAATCGGTCCGGCTCCGCTACTTCAACGCCGCCGGCGCCGACCCGTCCGGCGAAATCGGCGAGGCTCACCGGGTCGAAGAGCACCTCATCCCCCTCGCCATCGCCGCCGCACGTGGCGCGCGGCCACCCCTGAAGGTCTTCGGAACCGACTGGCCGACCCCGGACGGCACCTGCCTGCGCGACTACATCCACGTCAACGACCTCGTATCCGCCCACCTGCTCGCCGTCCGCCACCTTCGCAACGGCGGCGAATCGCGGGCCTATAACCTCGGCACCGGAACCGGACACAGCGTCAAAGAGGTGCTCGACGTGGTCGGAGCGGCCGTGGGCACGCCCGTTCCCTTCGAGGAAGCGCCGCGGCGCCCCGGCGATCCCGCCCGGCTCATCGCTTCCGCGGCGGCGATCATGCGCGACTGGGGCTGGGTCCCCGAACACCCCTCGCTGGACGAGATTGCCAAGGACGCCTGGCGCTGGCACCGGGCCCAAGCCTACGGCTAGCCGGGAAACTCCCGTATTAATGACAGGACGAATCTTCTGGGCCCAAACCTTGCCTTAAAGAGGGCGGGTGTTATACTTGAGACTGAGCGCTATCCCCGCCGCCGAGGATAGCTGCGTGTTTTGGTTGGAGAGATGAGGACGATCTATCGCGCGGCAGTGGAGGAGGCGACCGCGATGCCGCCCGCGCTGTGCGTCACCCCCAACACCGTCACCCAGAGCGTCTTCGGCGACCGGCTCTACTTCCCCCTCAAGCGCTTCGTCGATGTCGTCGTCGCCGCCATCTTCCTGGTGATCGTATCGCCCTTCCTGTTGCTCGTCGCGCTGGCGATCTATATCGATAACCCCGGCCCGATACTCTATAAACAAAAGCGATACGGGCACCTCGGCAAGCCGTTTAATTTCTACAAGTTCCGCAGCATGGTCTCCGACGCCGATGCGCGAAAGGCCGGCCTCGCCGCGCAAAACGAGGCCACCGGCAAGACCTTTAAGATGAAGCGGGACCCGCGGATCACCCGGGTCGGCCGCATCATCCGCAAGTACAGCCTGGACGAAACGCCGCAGATGCTCAACGTCCTCGCCGGCCAGATCAGCATCGTCGGCCCGCGTCCGCTTCCCCTCGCCGAGCTCGATATGGATGATCCCCGCCATGCCGCCCGCCAGTGCGTGAAGCCGGGCCTGATGTGCTTCCGCGAGATCATGGGCCGCAGCAACCTCTCCTTCGAGGAGTGGCTCGAACTCGACCTCAAGTACATCCGCGAGCGCTCGCTTCGCGTCGACGTCTGGATCATGCTCCGCGCGATTCCTTGCGTGCTCTTGGGAAGAGGCGCTTTCTAAGCACGTCGTCTCCTCTCCCCCCGGGAGAGGTCCGTGAGCAACGCAAACGGGGTGAGGGCGCCCTCCCTTCGCTCGGCTTCGCGAGCTAGTCCCCCCGGAGGGGGGACAGACGGTGTATCGCCGACGCTCGAAGCATAATAGTCCGATATGGCGCTTGCGGTCCTGCGGCTCTTGCGACCCAAGCAGTGGACCAAGGGCCTGCTCGTCTTCGCCGCGCCCCTCTTCACCCGCCTCCTCACCGACCCCGTCGTCCTGCGCAAGGAACTTCTCGCCTTCGTCGCGGTCGCCCTCCTGAGCTCCGCGGTCTACATCCTAAACGACGCCTGCGACGTCGAGCGCGACCGCAAGCACCCCACCAAGAAGAACCGGCCTCTCGCCTCGGGCGAAGTCTCCCTCGGGTTCGCCGCGGGCCTTGGCATCGTCCTCGCCGCCGTCGGCTTCGGACTCGCCTTCAGCCTGGGCCGCGGCGCGCTCATCCTCGTCGGCGTCTACGTCGCCCTCCAGCTTGCCTACAACCTCGCCCTCAAGCACGTCGCGGTCGCCGACGTGTTCCTCCTCGCCTCCGGATACGTGCTGCGGGCCGCGCTCGGCGCGGCCGCTATCCACGTCGGGGTCAGTGGCTGGTTGCTCTTCTGCACCGGCGCCCTCGCCCTGCTCGTCGGCATCGGCAAGCGGCGCAACGAGTTCCTGCTTCAAACCGAGACCGGGGTGGAGACCCGCGAGGCGCTCGCCAACTACTCGCTTCAGGGCCTGGACGTCCTCCTCGGCATCGCCGCCGCCGCCGCCATGATGAGCTACGGCATTTACTCCCTGGAGAGCCCGACCGGCCGCGAGCACCCTGCCCTGCTGCTCACCGCGCTCTGGGTCTCCTACGCCATCTTCCGGTACGTCTATCTCGTCGTGGTGAAGGGCGAGGGCGGCGAGCCCGAATCTCTCCTCTTTCGCGACCCCCATATCCTGGTCTCGGTGGTGCTCTTCATCGTCACCGCCGCGCTGGCGATGGAGAAGCTGATCCCGATCCCGATCCTGGAAACCCGATGAGCCGTTTCACCCATGCGTTGATCCTCGGCGGAAGCTCCGGCATCGGCGCCGAGCTCGCCAGGCAACTCGCCGCCGCCGGAACGAAGGTACTGGTGGTGGGGCGCGACGCCGACCGCCTCGCCGCCCTCGCCGCGACCCACCCCGACCGGATTCTGACCCTCAACCAGGACCTGTGCGACTGGACCTCGCCAAACCGCATCACCCTGGCGGGTATGGCCGAGAAGCTGGGCGGGCTCGACCTGGTGATCTGGGCGGCGGCGATCATGCCCGAGGTCGAGCTCGACGAGTTCGATGCCGCCAAGGACACCGCGATGATCACCACCAACTTCACCGCCGCTGTCGCCTGGCTGGACGAGGCCGCTGCGCGCTTTCAGGCCGCGGGCTCGGGGACCATCGTCGGCATCGGCAGCGTGGCCGGCGACCGGGGCCGGCCAGGCAAACCCGCCTACAACGCCAGCAAGGCGGCACTGGCCACCTACCTGGAGGCGCTGCGCAACCGCCTCACCCGCAAGGGGGTGACGGTCGTGACGATCAAGCCGGGGCCGGTGGATACCCCCATGACCGCGACCCACACCGTGAAGAAGATGCCCGCCGCCGAGGCCGCCCGCCGCATCCTCGCCGCTTCTTCCCGCCCGGGCGAGCACTACCTGAAGCTCTCCCACCGCATCATCTTCGCCGTCATCCGCCTCATCCCCGGCCCCATCTTCCGGCGAATGAATATCTAGCCCCTCAAACCCGCCTGTAGTACACTCAAACCCGCCTTGCACCCCCGATGCCGACCTTGGAGCCCTGCTTGAACGTGCCGAGTGCGCTGCCCCTCAGCGCCGATCTTGCCCACGCCTTCGAGGCGGCGGTGAAGCGGGCCTCCTCCGTCATCATCGGCACCCACCTCAATCCCGACGGCGATGCCCTCGGCAGCGCCCTCGCCGTCATGCACTACCTGGACGGCATCGGCGTTTCCTGTGAGGTCGTCTGCCACCACGTCGCTCCCCGAATGCTCCGCTTCCTACCAGGAGTCTCCCGCCTGCGCCTCAAGCCCGTCGAGGAGAAGCACGATCTCGGCATCATCGTCGACCTCGACGCCACCGACCGGCTGGGCGACACCGAGCCCTACTTCGCCGCGACCGATAAGACCATCGTCGTGGACCACCACGTGCCCCACGAGGCGCCAGGCAACCTGCGCATCGTGGACACCGGCGCCGCCGCCACCTCCGCCATCCTCACCCGCCTCTTCATCGCCCTCGAGGCCAACATCACCCCCGCGATGGCCACCTGCCTCCTCACCGGCATCGTCACGGACACCGGCAGCTTCCGCTTCCGCAACACCACCCCCGAATCCATGATGCTCGCCGGCCACCTCCTCGCGTGCGGCGCCGATATCAACCAGATCAGCGAGGCCGTCTTCCAAAGCCGCCCGGTCGAAGCCACCCGCCTCCTCGGCATGATCCTCGAAGAGATGCACATGGAGTCCGACAACCGCATCGCCTGGTCGGTCATCGGGCTGGACGATTTCGCCCGCATCGGCGCTAGCGACGAGGACACCGAGGGCTTCGTCAACGAGCTCCTCAGCATCGAGAGCGTGCAGATCGCGGTGCTCGCCCGCGAGACCAAGCCGGGAAAGATCCGCGTGAGCCTCCGCTCGCGCCGGAACATCGACGTGGCCGAGGTCGCCCGCTTCTTCGGCGGCGGGGGACACAAGAACGCCGCCGGCTGCACCCTCGAGGGCGAAATCGAGCCCGCCATGGCCCAGCTCGTCGACCGCCTCAAGCAATGCTTGGCATCGTACTCGTAGACAAGGCGGCGGGCGTCACCTCGCACGACGTCGTGGAC
>DATGIR010000559.1:0-11173 GCA_035295605.1 Fimbriimonadaceae bacterium
GTTCGCGGTTTGCGCGCCTACGACTTGATCTTGGCCGTGAGCACCTTGGTCTTGTCTTCCATCATCTTGGCGAGATCCTTGTTGTCCTTGTAAGGGGAGCTGGGCAGCGCCTTGAGGAATGCTTGAGCGGCGTCGAGAGCCTGCTGGTAGTCCTTCGTCGCCTCAAAGAAGTTCTCGGCATCGTAGAGAATTACGACGTTCGAACCGTTCGTAGCCTTGAGCGCCATCTGAATCGCCTGGCGATCCAAATCTAGGTGGGCCGGAGTCTTGCCGGATCCGTCGCGAAGGGCGAAGACGCAGAGGCCCTGGAGCTTCTCGTCGTCCTTGCTGTCGGCCATCGCCTGAGCCTTGACTTTCCATGCGGCCGGGTCGTCGTTCGCGAGCCAGTCGAATCGAATGGAGTCAGCCGACGTCTCCGCCGTGGGGTGCGCCTTCACGAGCGCGTCGAGCTTCGCCTTTGCTTCGTCCTTCTTTCCATGCTTGTAAAGCGCAACGCAGGCGCTCAGGTCCTTCTGGACCGCCATCTGCGCTTCCTGCTCGGCTTGTCGCTTCTCGTACTTGGCCGTAAACCCGGCGAGATCGAACGTGCCCGACTTGATCTCGCTGAGCGGCTTGGCGAGCTCCATGGGATGCCCGATCCACTCGACGGTGTTGTTCTTGACCACGAACGCGGTCGGAATGCCGTTCTGGCCGGCCGCCGACATCCAGCTCTTCGCCATCCCGGTCTGGTTCCCGGAGTAGCCGACGTGGTAGTCCATCTTATCGCCCATCTTCTTCACGAAGTCGGCGATGTTCGAGCCGTTGTCGTCCTCCCAGATGCTCACGCCGACGAACGTGACGTCGGGGTTGCTCTTGGCAAGCTCGGTCAGGTGTGGAATGCTCTCTCGGCACGGGCCACACCAGGTCGCCCAGAACTCGACGACGTAGGTCTTGTCGGCGTCGAACGAGGTAACCGGTGCTCCCTTGTACCAAGTCTTGACGTCGAGCGCCGGCGGAGTGCTGCCCGGCTTCAGAGTCGATGCGCTGGCCGAGGCCGAAAAGGCGAGGGCAGCAAGGTAGGTTAGCGTGACGAGTGGTCTCATGCCTATTCCAATTACGGGGATTGGGTGGCCCGGGGTTACCCTTCGGGATGAAAAAGGGCCAATCTGTGCAAAAGCTTACTATCCGTACAAAACCGGATTCTTCTTCCAGTCCCGGTCTTTGTCGTAGCCGTACTGCTCGACCCGGGGCCGACGCTCGCGCAGCCGGACCGACTCGATCCCCATGAGGAAGCCTTCCGAGGCGTGGTTTCGGCCGACGCACTCGAGCCGCAGCGTGTGCTTGCCCACCTCCGGCCAGAAGTCCAGCAGATGGAACTCCTTGTTCTCGACCTCCTTGCTGTAGAAGTCCATTACGTCGCCGAGCTTCACGCCGTCCAGATACGCCTGATACTTGCCGAAGTCGTACGACGTGGTCATGTTTAGCAGCAGCCTCAGCGGTTCGCGCCGCTTGACCTCGATCGGGATCTCGTACCAAGCGCCCGCTTGATCCTGCGGCTTGTAAAGCACCTGCGGGCCATCGGGATAGAGGTCCAGGTCCTGCTTCACCGCATCTCCGGCGCCGTGGTTCGCCGAGTCCATGTGATCCCGAGCATACGCCGTGACCCGCTCGAGGTTCGGCAGGCGCCGATCCGCACCGGAGGGCGCCCGCGCATCGAAGGTCGGCGTGCCGGTTTGGTACCAAAACGCGACGCTCGAGTAGTCGTCCTCCCGCTCGTTCCAGCTGTTGGTTTGTCCCTTGGCGTTTTCGTCGGGCGAGATCCAGCCGTGATGCTCGAAAGCCACCCGAATTCCGCTGTTGAAGATGACCGGATCCTGGATATGCCAACGGTAGGCGCTGGTGTGGCCACCCACAATTCCCCACTGGTCGAAGTAGGGCACCCCGTAGTAGGGGGTGTCGGTCTTGGTGAGTCCCCACGCGCTCAGGAAGTAATCCTCGGTCCCGGTGCCCCAAATCGAAGGGATCGACTCCCCGTCGATCGAGATCTTCTCGTCCCCCTCGCCGAACCACATCGGGCTGCGCGTTCGAACCGCCATCACCGTGCCCACGTAGTGCCCCTTGCCCTTCGTGTCGAGGAGCACGTAATCCTTGCCGTGCTCGACGGGATATTCCTGCCGGTATTGGGCATAGAAGTAGGGAGTGTCCTTGGGCAGACTCTTGAGCTGGACCCAGTCGATGTTGTAGTAGAGCAGGCTGATCGGCTTGTCGCTCTGGTTCACGATCTCCATCTTCAACGACTTGTGGAAGGGCATATGCCAGAAGCAGTTGTAGGCCGAGCCGCGGGTCACGACCACGGGAAGGCTGATCACTTCGGCGCGCTTGCCGAAGCAGCCGGCGAAGAAGTCGCCGACCGGCGCCTCCACCCCCGGTCGAGGATTGCCGTCGTAGTAGATGCGCAGCAGCATGTCCTGATGGGTCGCCGAACCGAGCGGCGCCCAGTCCTGCTTCTCTGGCCCGAGGAACGTGAACCAGATGTGCGTGAGCATTCCCGGACCCTTCACATCCATCACCGTATGAGTGGCTCCTGCGGCGACGCGGTAGTTGTCCCGGTTGCTCAGTTCCTCTTCGTCGCCTTTCGGAATCCCGTTCGGATCGCGCTTGCCGTCTTTGCCGACCCGGTAGGTCGAGCTCACCCGCATGCTTCTGCCTTCGAGCGGGCGCGCGAGCCCTCCAAGCAATCCCGTCGGGTCCTGTCCTGGAATCATGGGCGCGAGCATACACGCTAGGGCGAAGCTGAGCATGCGCGGCAGATTACCGGCCCCGCCATACGACCCTACAACCCTATGACCCTACGACCCTATCTCGGCGGGCCCATGCGCCCACGAGCAGCCCTCAAGTTCACCAAGCCGCGGTAAGCCCCGACGATGTACGGATACTTTGCGGTGACGTGGTAGTGGTAGCCGCGCTTCGCGTCCCAGTGGCCGTTGCACTCGTCGAGGTCAGCGGGAGGCTTGCCGTTCTCCCCGTTTGGCCCGTAAACGGCGTAGCCGTCGAACATAAAGCCGATCAACGACGAGTGCTCGCCGGGCTTGGACTCAAACGGGTTGTGCACGCATTCTGGGAACTTGTGATAGTGATACATCCCCATCGGGTCGGGATGGCCGCAGCAGGAATCGAACACCTCGAGCCGTACCGCGTCCCCGCCCTCTGCGTTGTACTGGTTGTAGAACGGGATTCCGTTGATGGCGACGCCGATCGGACCGAACGGAGTTGGCGTGACGCGATCGGCGCGCGTAGGATGCATCGGAATCACGAACCGCAGGTGTTGTTCGCGAATCGAGTTCGGGTTGTTCGCGTTCGGAAAGCGCCCAGTCTCGTGGTTGGGGATCCCATTGCTCGTGACGACCATGGTGTCGCCGTCGAAATCGACCTTGGCGTTGCCGACGAACATCTTGCGAAGCTCGTCTTGGGTGAACGTTGGCTGGGTTTGACTGGCTTGCGAGCCGTTGAAGCCAAGGTTGGCGAAGAGTAGCAGGGCTTGAACCATGCGGTCAGCTTGCGACAGAAGACCCGAGCTTCATCGAATCTTCATTTCGTCGACTGCTGCAGGATGTACCCGATCAGATCTGTCTCTGGGAAGTCGTCGTCTCCGCGAGCTAGGCACAGACCGCGCAGCTCGCCTCGATGGTACGTTCCGTGGTTGGCCGCGTGGTGGGCGGTGGCGTAGAGATTGACCGTAAGCTCCTCCCCGGTCGTCCGTCGGTACGTGATCGGCCGATCGTCCGTGGCCTTCGACAGAACGTCGATCCACTCGTCGTGCAGCCGCTGCAGCTCGGACTCAACCGGCTCGACCTCCGGCATCGCCGCCGGGGAAGCTCCGTTCACACGCTGTAACCAGATTTCCGAGGCCGAGAGGATGTGCCGGAAGATGCCGGTGTCCGGTTCCGGAAGCCCCTTTCCAAGCAGGCACTCGAGCCACTTTGTGTTGGCCCAGAGGTCGTAATCGAAATCGCGGGCGAGGGCGAGGAAGTCGGGCATCGTCGCTACTCTAACTTCCATTCGAGGATTCCCGCCGAAAAGCCGGATTGGAGTTGGGCTTCGATGCGCCATTTGGCGGCCGTGACCGGCGTGAATTCGACCGAGTTGTACTTGTCGCGCTCGACGCCGTAGATCGCCCCCTCGACCCTCTTCCACGCTTGGTTCTCCTCGTAAACCAGCCGCCACGACACCGGCACCCGGCAGCCACCATGCCCCGTGTCGTCGAACCAGTACACGCTCGCCTTGGAGTGCAAGGTTGGTTTCGACAGGTCGTACTCGATCCACTCCTTGGTGCCCTTATGGTCCCACCAGGTGAAACGGGGAATCGTCTCGTCGTCGGAGCTCTTTGGCTCGATGCCGTCGCTCGGCGCCGAAATCACGTCGAAGAAGCCGACGAACGACGCCTTCGTCGGCAGCGGCTTGTGGCCGGGCTGGGGCTTCCATTCGTGCCCGGAGCCATCTTTGGTGACGGTGGGGAAGACGGTGATGCGCAGCCGCGCTGCGCCCATCGGAATGAGCCTTAGCTGTTCAATCGGCTCAGCTGTCTTTGCTGGACTCGCCTGGAGCAATCCAACCGTGCCGAGATAGTCCGCTTGCCACTGATCGACCTTTCGGCCGGTGGCAACAAGCTCGATAGGAGCGGAAGCGGGCGTGAACGGCTGGTCGTCCTTAGGCCATGCCCGCTCTTTGACGGTGATCTTGGCGCTGGGCAAGAGGCCGAAATCCCAGTCGGTGGTGGGGCTCACCGTCCAGGTCGGCCACTTATCGCTCCCACCCGGGCCGCGCTCGAACTTCTCGCCGATCTTCAGGCTGTACGCGAGCGGTCCGCGTGTGATTGAAACGGAGTCGTGCTGCGTAGGCCAGTTCGTGACCTCCGTCTTCATCGGTAGCTTCAGCGTGAGGCCATCGCCGCGCCGCCAAGTCTCGTCGACGACGACGTAATACGCTTGCGGCGGCGGATAACTAATGTAGTCCGACTCAGCATAAAACATGGCGGGCTTGGTCTGTCCGTTGATTGAGATGGTCGGCATCAAGCCTGAGCCCGCCCCTGTGCACCACGCCGGGATTCGAAGCCGAAGCTTAAACCTTGTTGGTTTGGCCGGGTCCACATGGAACACGATCGTCTCCGAGAACGGATAGTGCGTCTCCTCCCGGATCGTCACCGGCATCCCGTTCCCAACCTTCGCGTGAACCGTGTTCGGCGCGTACATCGCAGCCGTCAACCCTCCGTCCGGCGTCGCAAGCCACAGGTGCTCGGCGAAGTACGGCCAGCCCATCCCCGAGTTGTGCTGACAGCACCGGTGGTCGTAAGGGTTGTAGAGCAGCATCGGCCCGCCGTTCTCAACGTCCGGCGCGTGGCTGTTCGCGTCGATTCGCACCATGTTGGGCGACGTCAGGTAGTGGAGCGCCTTCTCATCCGACGTCATCGAGGCGGGCAGTGAGTTAAATGCGACGTCCTCGCAGCGGTCGGCCCACTTCGGGTCGCCGGACATCGTGAGGAGAAACTCGTCGCTCCACATCATCTCGACCATCGTGCAGGTCTCGGCGGCCTGTCGGGGGTCCGAATACCCCTGGCGGGCATTCTCGTCGGCGCCCCACATGCCGCCGGGCACCTGCCCGTAAAGCCGTCGCGCGGTTTCGTAGTCCGCTTCCGTCATCGCCGTTTGCTTCGCGTCTTTGGTGACCTCGGCGATCTCGGCCGGTTCGCGAAAGCCCTGGGCAAAGTTGACGCCGTGCCAGTTCGCCACCCCGGCGTCCCACTTAGCTCCCCGCCCGTGGAGCTTTTCAGCAAGGTTCAGCAGGAATCCGGCGTGGACCCGGTTGTAGAGCCACAGAACGCTCGCGATGTTGTCGCCCTGCCTCTGGTGTTCCCAGTAATCGGTCAGGAGGTCGGCATCGGGGATGGCGTATTCCCACTTGAAGTAGGCGAGCATGCAGTCGAGCACGTGCTTATCTCCGGTGGACTCGTAGTAGCTCTGAAGGGCGTTCAGCGCCAGCATGTTGGGCCAGATATCCGGCTTTCCGCGGGTTCCGGTCCGGTTCCGTTTGGGTCCGAAGTAGCCGTCCGGTTGCTGGCTCCCCATGATCGCCTTGACCCACTTCGTCGCCTCGGCCGTGATTCGCGGATCGCGGAGAACGTAGCCAAGGTCGCCAAACCCGCGAAGCCAGTAGGGCACTTCCTCCCATCCGTTGCGTCCCTCACCAGTTGGGCTGAGCCAGGCGTTGTTCTCCGGATTCAGGAACCCGCTCAGCTCGTCGAGGTGGCCGGTGAAGCCGTCGGCTTCCATCACGAGCTGTTTTCGCAACCAACCCTCCGGTTTGATGGAGCCGATCGGCAGCTTCCGGAACGGGCTCGGCGCGAGCGGCTCCGCGTTCCCCGGGTACAAGCCCCCGTACGCGGCGGGGGGTATGGGTTCGAACCGGATGTCGGATTTGGGGGCGAGAAGCGCGACGAAGAGGGCAAGCATCCCTCCCGAGTTTAGTCGAACCTCCGAGGCGTAGAATGGCTTGTATGCCGGGCACGCTCTTCGACAAGGTTTGGGATCGCCACGTGGTCTCGAATCTCGCAGGCGGAGGTGTGCTCCTCTACGTCGATCGTCACCTCGTCCATGAGGTCACCTCGCCTCAGGCGTTCGACGGCCTGCGCGAGGCCGGTCGAAAGGTGCGTCGGCCCGATCTCACGTTTGCCACCGTCGATCACAACGTGCCGACCGACGGGCGGCCGATCGACGAATCCTCGCTTGCTGGCAAGCAGTTGGCCGCGCTGTCGCGGAATGCCAAGGAATTCGGAATTCCACTTTACGGTTACGGGGATGCGCGGCAGGGCATCGTCCACGTCATCGGCCCTCAATTGGGAATCACCTTGCCGGGCACGACGATCGTGTGCGGCGACAGCCATACATCCACGCACGGGGCATTCGGGGCGCTGGCGTTCGGCATCGGCACCACCGAAGTCGAGCACGTTCTCGCGACCCAAACGCTGCGCTCGGCGGGCAAGCCCAGGTCGCTTGGGATCCACTATTCCGGCGCACTCGGATTTGGGGTGACGCCGAAGGATATGATCCTCGCGACCATCCGCAAACTCGGCGCCGGCGGCGTCACGGGTTATGTAGCTGAGTACCGCGGCCCGGCCATCCAACGGCTCCCGATGAGCGGCCGACTCACCATCTGTAACATGTCGATCGAGATGGGCGCTCGTGCCGGGATGATCGCCCCCGATGAAACGACCATGGAGTACATCACCGCCGAGGACCGCCCCTTCGCACCCAAGGGGGCTGAGCTGAACCGGTTGGTCGATCACGTCGCCGAGCTTCACTCGGATTCCGACGCGACATTCGACCGGAGCGAGGAGCTAGACGTCAGCTCCCTCAAGCCGCAAATCTCGTGGGGGACGACCCCGGCCATGACGATCGACATCGATCAGCCGGTTCCCGAACCGGTGGACGCCGGCGAGGAGCGCGCCCAACGATACATGGGGCTCAAGCCTGGCGACCGGCTCGACGCGACCCCCGTGAACACCGTCTTTATCGGTTCGTGCACGAACTCGAGGATCGAGGACCTGCGCCAGGCTGCCGAGATCGTGAAGGGTCGTAAGGTCGCAAGCGGAGTTCGTGCCATGGTGGTGCCCGGCAGCGATGCCGTGCGTCGCCAAGCCGACGAAGAGGGCCTTGGTGAGATCTTCAAAGACGCCGGGTTCGAGTGGCACCATGCGGGATGCTCGATGTGCCTGGGTATGAACGGCGACATTCTTCGCCCGCAACAGCGAAGCGCGTCGACCTCGAATCGGCCCTATGAGGGGCGGCAAGGACCCGGGTCGCGCACTCACCTGGTCTCCCCCATGACCGCCGCCGCCACCGCGATCCGGGGCAAATTCACCGATCCCCGGGAGTTGCTGGCTAAAGGCTAGCTCACGGCGTGCGTAGGCGCCGGTAACGCCCGGCGCGTCCGACGCGGGCTGGAAGCCCGTGCCCCATATCCTGTTGTTCGATCGTTACCGAACCGCCCGGATCACTGCGCACGTGTAAGCCGGCAGGTGAATGCTTTCCCGGTAGCTCTGGCCGGTTAGCAAGTCCTTCGTGGGCTGAATCGATCCCCGCGGCACGATGAGTTCCTGGCCGCCGAGGTTCACGAAGACCAGCAGCTTCTCCTTCCCGGAAATCCGGCGGAAGGTCAACAGGTGGGGATCCGCATCCTCGAAAACCTCCTGCGTGCCCCGCCGCAGCGCCGGATGCGCGAGCCGGAATCGAATGAGCCTGCGGTAGTAGTTCAACAGGGACCCGGACATGCGGTCCTCCTCCGCGTAGCTGATTCCATCGTGGTCCTTCGAGAACTTCGGCTCGGCCCAGGGCCCGGTTCCCGCGTACCAGTGCGGCGTATGCGGATCGCCAAGCGTTGCGCCCCAGCGGTAGCCGAGGCGTACGGGAATGTCATTTCCGTCGTTGCCCCAGTGGCCCTGGACCCCCTTCATGCCGAGCTCCTGCCCGTAATAGATCGAGGGTGTCCCCTTCAGGAGGAACAGAAGCGCGGCGGCCAGTTTCTGTTTGCGTAAGTCCGGCTCCGCGCTCGCGAACCGTTCGGTGTCGTGGTTCTCGAGAAACGTGAACTCGGTACGGCCGCTCGGGGTTACCCTTCGCATCGTCTCCAGAGCGGCCACAAGCTTGCCCTTGTCCAAGTTCAAAATCGCCTGCTTCAGGGGGAACGCGAACAGCGCGTCGGTCTGGGTCTGGCGAAAAATGTCGCGGACCTGCGCGTCGGAGCCCCAATCCGACTGCTCCCCGATGAAGAACATATGCGGGTGGTCGCGTCGGACCGCGGCTTCGATCGGCGTCCAGAAGTTCCTGAGCAGCCCGGTCATGACGTGCTTGTTGTCGAGGTCGTCCATCATGTGGTCGATCCGGAAGCCGTCCAGCCCCTGGTTCGCCCAGAAACGAAACACTTTAGTGGTGTAGGCCAGGACATCGGGGTTGGCGAGATTCACCGTCGCGACCCGCACCACCTGCCCGTCGTACCAATTCTTTCCGGAGCCCCACGCTGGTGAACCCGAGAGCCAGAGGCACTTGGCCAGCCGGGAGTTCGGGTTCTTGCTGTATGCCTCGAACCACATCTGCCGGTCGGCCACGTATTGGGGCTCCATGTCCAGGATCACTTTGATGTGCCTTCGATGGGCGGCCCGGATCATCGCCCGGAAGTCGGCGATAGAACCATAGGCCGGGTCGGTCGCCATCATGTCGTCGGCGAAGTAGTTGTGATAGACGCGAGACTTCGCGACCGGGTTGAGCATGATCGCGGTGCAGCCGAGCTTCTGGATGGCGGGGAGCCCCTGGATGATCCCCTTGAAGTCGCCCTTGCCGTCGCCGTTGCTGTCGCGATAGCTCCGAACGAAGATGTGATAGACCACATCGCCCTCCCAACCCGGACGTGCCGAGGGGGCCGCGAGCCCGGTGACGGAGAGGGAAAACAGGCTCAGGAATACGAATTCACGCCATCGGAACCGCATCGCCCAGATTAGCACCCGCGTGGACGGGGAGCGCGCATCCTCTTGCCACGCGTACTAAACTTGCGAGAGCGAGGGACCCATGCTTCGGATCATTGAAATCATCATCGCCGCCATCGTCATCTTCTGGGCGATCGGCTTTATCTTGCACATCATGGGGCAACTGATCCACATTGCCCTGATCGTGGCTGTTTGTCTCATCATCTACCGCATCTTCCAGGGCCGAAAGCGGGTCTGAACCAACCTAACGAAAGCCGATTTCCTGCACTTTGACCCAATCCCCCGGCGCGCCGGACGGCTCCGGATCGAGTCGGAGCCCGGTGATGCCGCCCCGATATTCGGGAGACTCGCTCAGGTCCACCGTGTAACTCCGCATCTTTCCGTCCGGAATTGTGTCGAACCAGAGGCTCTTCGCCGATGAGAAGCCTTGGCTGTCGAAGCGGCTCCAAAACACCTGGGCCTTCGGGCTGTGGCACTTGAATGCCGCACGAATCTTTAGGTGCCTGGCCCTATCCGCCCGCCACAACCCGGGCGGACCGATGAGCTGCGGATCGTCGCGATCGAGGGTCACGTCAAGAGCGCCGCGAATCGGCCAACCCGCGTCGCGCGCGTTTACGAGGTACCAGTGGCGGCGATCCGACTTGAAGCGCCAACTTGGGGCGGCCTCTCTCGGAGCAAACCTGTAGGCGGTGGAACGGATCTCGTCGAGCGAGCCGACGACCAGCGTGTAGCTGAACTCATACGCGATATTCGAGTCGAGGATCTCGACTTGGTTGGGAGCGATATAGCCGGTCGGGCTGCTCGACGCGTCTCCGGCGCCCGGGGTTCCGAAGAAGCCGCCCGACATCGACTGACAGCCCGGTTCGACGATTCCGAGGCCGTCTCCGGCTTCATTAACCAGGGCCGCCCAATTCTCGGTCGCTGAAAACCCAACCCAGGGGAACGTGCTCCGAGGGGGCGAGTTCGTCAGCTCCGCGAGCGCTTGCCGCTCGAACGGCCGGTCGCCGGTGTAGCTCATCAACCGGTACCAGGGCGCGTTCGTGTAGACCGCCGGAAGCTCCTGGGCTCGGGCCGGGTATTGGGTCTGGTCGGACCGATGGTTGACGAGGCGGCACCGCGCCTTCATCTCGTTTCGGTCGAGGCTGAACCAGGCTTCGAAAGTGCATTCGCCAGGCTCATCATTCAGCGGCCACTGCATGGGGACGCATTTGAGATGGATGGAATGGCCCCCCGACTCGAACGCGAGGGTCCGGGAGGCGTGCCCGAAGTAGTCCCCGGTTTGGATCGGATTCCAACCCAATCCCCTCCAGGCTTCGGCCGGCTGCTTGCCGCGAGGGGCAAAGGGTACCGGCCCGCTGTAAAACGACATTTGGATCTGCCGCCCAAGGTCGGCGCTGTTGATCATGTTCGGCCCGCCGTGGCGGGCCAAATAGACGATCGAGCCGCCTTTGTCGAGGTCCACCCCCAACCGAATCGCCCCATTCTCGATGAATCGGAGCCCGCCGAGCGAGGCGAGGAGGGCGGCTGCGGCGATGATCATGTCTTGACCTCCGGCTAGCCGCCGCGCGGCCCGACTTCCTGACGATTGCCCGAGGCGCCCTGGACCGCGCTGATGCTGCCGTCCTTTCGATATTCGACGGTGCTCTTGGCCCATGAGTTGCC
>DATGIR010000560.1:0-2213 GCA_035295605.1 Fimbriimonadaceae bacterium
CAGTCGGTGGTGTCGAATTTCGTCTCTGGCCTCATTCTGCTTGCAGAGCGCTCGATCCGGGTCGGCGACTGGGTCGTGGTCAAGAACGAAGAAGGCTTCGTGCGCCGCATCAGCATCCGCGCCACCGAGATCGAGACCTTCGATCGTGCCAGCGTGATCATCCCTAATCAGGAATTCATTACCGGAGTGGTGAAGAACTGGACCCACGGCAGCACCGTCGGTCGCATCACCATGAAGGTCCGGGTCACCTTCGACACCGATGTGGCGTCCGTGCGCGAGCTGCTGTTCGCATGCGCCACAAAACATCGGCAAGTCCTGCAGCGGCCCCCGCCTGCCGTCTACCTGATAGGTTTCGGCGATATCGGGATGGACTTCGAGCTGCGTTGCTTCATCAGCAACATCGAACAATCATGGTCGGTGCGGAACGATCTCTACATGGAGGTCCTGCGCCAGTTCCGCGATGCCGGGATCAAGATTCCGGCCCCGATGCACGAAGCAAACGTACCGGGAGTTGGGCCGCCGCCCCTGGGCGGGCCGAAGCCGTAGTAAACACACCCAAGCAGGCGATTTCGAAGTTCGAATCGCACTGTCCACCTCGTCCTGAGGAGCCTGCACTGAAGTCGGGCCCGCCCGACTTCGGCACTTCGAAGTGTCGAAATCGGCAACAGCCGATTTCGATGCGGGCGTCTCGAAGGACGGCCGCGAGCGAGATCGTGCCAAGCGGCCATCCTTCGTCTTCGAGAACCTCAGAACGCCGTGCTTCGCACGGCTTCTCGGGATGAGGTCCATGGTTTAAGTTTAATCCAATTCTTTCGGCCCGATCTGATTGATTGCCGGCTCGATCACAGCACGGCATTCGCCGAAGCCGATACGGGCGAAGCCGGGGCGTTCGCAGTAGCCGCGGAAAATCACCTCATCGCCGTCCTCAAGAAACCGGCGCGCCTCGCCTCCCGGCAGTGCGATCGGCTCGCGGCCACCTCTGCTGAGTTCCAGCATGCTGGCGAAGCTCTCCGGTTCCGGGCCCGATACCGTGCCAGAGCCCATCAGGTCGCCGACTTCGAGATTGCAGCCGTTGCTGGTGTGATGGGCAATCATCTGGGCGACCGTCCAGTATACCCGCGCGAACGAGCCACGGCTCAGGCGAAACGGTGGCTCGCGCGCCTCTCGCATTCTTGTCGTGAGGATGTAAGCCTCCAACGTGATGTCGAGGCCGCCCGTTGCCTGGTCCTCGGTGGCCGCGAGATGCGGCAGGGGCGCCGGGTCGCCCTCAGGTCGCACGAAAGCCGCCGCTCGAAACGGTGCGAGCGCTGCCGTCGTGACCACGAAAGGCGACACGGTGGTGGCAAAATTCTTGGCCAGAAACGGCCCCAGCGGCTGCGCTTCCCAGGCCTGAATGTCCCGCGCCGACCAATCGTTGAGCAAGCAATAGCCAAACACATGCGCGCCGGCCTCGGCAACAGGCACCGGCGTCCCTAACGTTGAAGGCTGGCCGATATAGAAGCCAAGCTCCAGCTCGTAGTCGAGGCTGCGCGCCGGACGATAGACCGGGACGGTGTCATCGCTGCGCTTGGTCTGCCCGAATGGCCGCCGCACTGCCGTTCCGCTGACCCGCACCGAGGAAGCGCGGCCGTGATAGGCGACCGGCACGTACTTGTAGTTCGGCAGCAGCGGATTGTCGGGGCGGAACAGACGGCCCGTATTGGTGGCATGAAAAATCGAGGCGAAGAAGTCGGTGAAGTCGCCGATCTTCACCGGGAGCGAAAGTTCTGCGGCCGCGATCGGGGTGAGGTGGAGTTCGATGCGAGATTGCTGCTCGGCCGCGCCGGTGCTCAGGAGTTGCGACAATCCCGAACGCAGCGCGGCCCAATGCGCCGGCCCAAGCCGCATCAGGTCGTTGAGGTACGGAGCCGCACAAGCCGCAGCAGCGTGTCCCGCCGCCCCTTCGAGGAGGTCGGCAACCGCCGCGATATCGAGAATCTCGTCCCCGATGGCTACGCCGATCCGTGGCCCGCCGGTCGCGCTGCGACGGCGGAATGCCGCGTAGGGAAGGTTCTGGATCGGAAAATCGCCGCCCGGCGCGTTGGCGCTGGCAATGAAGCTTTTCAGCGCCGGGTCATGGGTCTGATCGATGCTTGTCATGAAGCGGCAGGTCCGATGCGGCCGAGGTGAGTGAAGCCAAATCCGGCTCCATACTTGAGACCGTAGCCAAGCGC
>DATGIR010000561.1:0-2233 GCA_035295605.1 Fimbriimonadaceae bacterium
TTCCGCCCGCTCGTCGTACGCCGCGCGCCGATGGTTGCGGATCACGCGCAGCATGTTCTCCGCGTTGGCGGGGTAGCCGGGGAACGGGCCGAGCTCGCTCGCCATCTCCGCGGAGGTCGCGTAGCTCTGGCCGCCGAGGACCGCGGTGAGGGCGCCGGCGATCGCGAACCCCTCCTTGCTGTCGTAGGGAATGCCCATCTGCATGAGCAGGGCGCCGAGGTTGGCGTAACCCAGGCCGAGGGTGCGGAACTTGTAGCTCAGCTCGGCGATCGACCGGGACGGGAACTGGGCCATGAGCACCGAGATCTCGAGCACGACTGTCCAGAGCCGGACCGCGTGCCGGTAGCCCTCGATGTCGAACAGCCCCGTGTTCGCATCGTAGAATCGGACCAGGTTGATGCTCGCGAGGTTGCACGCGGTGTCGTCCAGGAACATGTATTCGCTGCACGGGTTGCTCGCGTTGATGCGGCCGTCCGCCGGGCAGGTGTGCCACTCGTTGATGGTCGAGTCGTACTGAACGCCGGGGTCGGCCGAATTCCAGGCCGCCTCGCAAATCTGCTCCCAAAGCTCTTTGGCGTCGACGGTATTGACCGCCTTGCCGGTCGTGCGGCTTGTCAAGTCCCACTTCTCGCCGCGCTCCACGGCGGTAAAGAACTCGTTGGGCACGCGAACCGAATTGTTAGAGTTTTGGCCGCTAACCGTTACATAAGCTTCCGACTCGTACCCGGTGTCGTAGATCGGGAAGTCGATGCTGGTGTAGCCCTGGCTCGCGAATTGCACCACCCGCTGAATGTAGTTCAGGGGAACGTTGGCGGCCTTCGCTTCGGCGATCGCCCGGCGAAGCTCCTCGTTCTGGCGCGGATCGGCGCCGCCGGTTCCTTCGTGGCAGGCCCGCATCACCGCGTTGAGGCGCAGGTTGTTGGTGGCCGAGCCGGCGACGAGCGCAGCGACCTTCTGCTCCTCGACGACCTTCCAATTGACGAAGGTTTCGATATCGGGGTGGTCCAAATCGAGGCAGACCATCTTCGCCGCGCGGCGGGTGGTGCCGCCGGATTTGATCGCGCCCGCGCTGCGGTCGCCGACCCGAAGGAAGCTCATCAGCCCGCTCGACTTGCCGCCGCCGCTCAGCTTCTCGTTCTCGCCGCGGATCTTTGAGAAGTTGGTGCCGACCCCCGAGCCGTACTTGAAGATCCGCGCTTCGCGGGTCCACAGGTCCATGATCCCGCCCTCGTTCACAAGGTCGTCGTTCACGCTCAGGATAAAGCAGGCGTGCGGCTGCGGCCGCTCGTAGGCGTTGGTCGACTTGGCGACCTCGCCGGTCTTGGGGTCCACGTAGTAGTGGCCCTGCGGCACGCCGGCGATTCCGTAGGCGAAATGGAGGCCGGTGTTGAACCACTGCGGGCTGTTCGGCGCGGCGATTTGTTTAGCCAGCATGTGGCAAAGCTCATCATAAAAGGCCTGGCCGTCCTCCTTCGTTTCGAAGTAGCCGTGCCCCTCGCCCCAGTGGCGCCAGCAGCCGGCCAGGCGGTGGAAGACCTGCCGGGCATCGCCCTCGCCACCGTCCGAGCCGTCCGACTGGGGCACGCCCGCGCGGCGGAAATACTTCTGCGCGAGGATGTCCGTCGCCACCTGGGACCAGCTCGAGGGCACCATGACGTCTTCCTTCAGGAACACGGTCGAGCCGTCCGGGTTGCGGATCTCGCTGCGGCGCGGCTCGAATTCGATGCCGTCGTAGGGGCTCTTGCCCACGGTGGTGAAGTAGCGCGGAATCTTCATGAGCGACTTGCGAAAATAGTAGACATCAGTATAGTGCGGCTTCCCCCGAAACGCACACCGGTGAAAGAAAAAGACGCGTGAAACCCGGTAAATGCCGGGCGATTTTTCATGCGCTCGCGGCCTCCTCGGCTCGGCGCATGCCCTCGATGATCGTTTCGAAGTCTTCGAGGGTCTCGAACTCGCGATAGACGCTGGCGAACCGGATGTAGGCGACGATATCGATCTCCGCCAGCTCGCGGAGAACCTTGTCGCCGACAGCTGTCGAGGGCGCCTCGTCCTCGAACTCCTCCATGAGCGCCTGCTCGATCCGGCCGACCGCGGCATTCAGCGCGTCCAGCGAAAAGTGGCGCTTGCGGCAGGCGACGAGCATCGACTTGAGGCACTTCTCCGGTGAGAACTCCTCGCGCGTGCCGCTCCGCTTGACCACGAGGATTCGCGGTTTCTCGGCCGATTCGAA
>DATGIR010000562.1:0-9130 GCA_035295605.1 Fimbriimonadaceae bacterium
AGACCACTTTCGGAGGCAACGGGTGATGCCCGTGGACATCGACGGACTCACACAAGAACCGAGCGGGGTCGAACCTGCCTTCGACCGGTTCGACCTTTCGGAGACGGTTCGCCCGATCCTCGAATCGCTCGCACCGCCAAAGGCGGCGATCCTGGAACTCTATTACGGCCAGCGGATGACATTCGAGGAGATCGCGCGCCACCTCGGTAAGAACACAAGCACCGTCAAGTACCATTTCTACCAGGCGCATGAAACCGTCGCGGCGGCGCTAACCGACGGAGGGCAAGGATGAACTCCCGACTCGATCAAGATCTACTCGATTTCGCGCTCGGAGAGCTCGGGATGCGAAAGCGGCTGGACGTGCGCATGCGCCTGCTACTCAGCGGGACCGCCCGAGAGCGTCTCTCCCAGCTCGACCGCGCCGCCGGAGTTGTCGCCGGCGCCATCGGCACCGGCGGGGCTCCCGCCTTCCGAGCGAATACCCGGCTTAAACTGCGGCGGCTCTTACTCGTCGATCTCATGATCCTGGTGCTGCTCCTGTTGGCGCTCGGCGCCGGGGCCTTCGTGGTTTGGCGCAACAACCACCCGCCGGTAATGCCGTCGCCCTGCTCGGTTCAAGCGGTCTATCCCGACGGCAGCCCGCAGCCGAAGCACCACACGCACTATCAGGCCCAGCGGTCGCTCTAGCGCCCGACTCTGGATTCGCCACAATTTAGGGAGTGAAGCGGATCGGCCTGATGGGGTGCGGGTCGGTGGCCAACTTCGGGCATCTGCCCTCCATCCGTGACGCGGAAGGTCTCGAGCTTCACTCGGTTTACGATCCTGACTTCGACTCCGCGCTGCTCGCGCAGCGGCGCTTCGGCGCAACCCATGCGTTTTGCGATCCCAAGCTGTTCTTCGAGAGCGGGATCGACGCGGTAACGATCGCCTCCCCGGCGCCAACTCATCGCGCCAACGTCCTGGAGTGCGCCGAGCGCGGACTCCCTGCCCTTTGCGAAAAGCCGCTGGCGATGAACGACGCCGACGCCGAGCAGATGATCGCTGCGATGGAGGAAGTCGGCTTGCCGCTGGCGGTCGGCTTCTGCTATCGATTCTCGCCGGTAGCCCTCGAGATAGCGCGCCTGGTCCGGGCGGGGCGGATCGGCGAGGTTCGCGCGCTCCGGCTCATCTACATTTGGAATCTCCACGGGATCTATGAGTTCGACGACGAGGGCAAGCCCTACTACTCCCCACGGCGTCTCGACCGAATGGCGGAGGGCGGGCCTCTCGTGGACTGCGGGGTGCACCAGATCGACCTCGCCCGCTGGTGGCTTGGGCGAGAGGTGGTCGAGTGGTCCGGGCAAGGGGCTTGGGTCGAGAACCACGCGGCTCCCGATCACACCTACCTGCACATGCGGCACGAGGGCGGCGCGCTTTCGACCGTCGAAGTTAGCTTCACTTACACGCACACCGCGCGCGATCCGATCTCCCACTTCACCTACCAGCTCATCGGAACCGAGGGCTTGATACGTTACGACCGGGAAGCGGGCGTGTTCGAGGTCCGCCACAAGGATGGGACCGACACGATGCCCTGGTCCCACGAGAAGAACTTCGAGGGGATGTACAGCGCTTGGGCTCACACTCTCGAAACCGGGGATTTGGGCGACATGCCGACGGGTTTTGACGGTTTGCGCGCCACCCAGATTGCGAGGCAGGCGACGGATGCGATGATGGCCGGCCACGAGGTCTAGCCCCGGTCCCGCCTAAGCCGGACTGACCCTCACCTTGTCGCCGATTCGGATCACTCCTTGACCGTCGGGAATCAGGTTCATTCCGAAGTTGACGGCCTGGTCCACCTGGCGGAAGGTGGCGAGCGTTTTCAACGGTTCGACGCCGCGCTCGGCCGTCTCCTGATCGGTGGTCGTTACCAGGCATCGGCCGCATGGCTTTGCCACCCGAAACCGGACCGAACCCACGCGAATCCGCTTCCAGCCGTCTTCCGCCCAGGCTTCGGGGTGCTGCACGATCAGGTTGGGTCGAAACCGGTTCATCGGTAGCGGCGCGCCCATCCGCACGTTGAGATCTTCGAGCGAGGTGAGGTTCGCGAGAAGCAGGGGATACCCGTCCGCGAAGCTGACCTGGTCGCCTGGTTTGGCGAACTCCGGGTTCACGGGGCGATCGGAGCGCTTGGTCATCGCCATCAGGGAAACCGGCTGGCCAAGCGCCTCAGAAAACCACGCGTCGACTTCGTCGGACACCTGCTGGGCGAGCAGTGTGCTTCGCCACACGCTCACCTCGCGCTCGGGTCCGCTTGGCGCCAAAGGCCCTCGAACGGAGCCGCAGTGCGGTCGGCTGATCACGAGCGTCTGCGGCCCAACCGAAACGCTGAAGAGCGCAAGCTCGGCATGGCTTCGTTGCGAGAGGAAGAGGCCATCCGCGTCCACGAGCATCCAGCGCCTGTCGTGCTGCAACCCGCGGGGTTCAACGTGGGCGGACGGCATGTCCAATCCGCGCAGGCCCTTGATCGGATAGATCCGGATGCCGGCGAGGGTTGCGTCCGAGCTCAAGCAGTCTAGGCCGGCATCTTGCGGCGCGCATAGCAAGCGCTACGCTCGACCCAGTACGTGAATTTGTCGAAGTTGTCGAGCACCTCGCGCGGCATGCGCACGTATTCGCGCATGGGCTCGGCGTTCGGCTCCGGGCGCAACGGCTCCGCGCCAGGGATCAGCATCGCCTGCTCGAGATCGTCGGGCGAAAGTTTGAGCCCGATGTCTTCCCCCACCAAGAAGGCGAACATCTTTTCACCGGTGTAGACGCCCATGCCGCCGAACATCCGGCGCGCCCGAACGTCGTAGGCCTCGGCGGCCCTCATCATCTGTTCGTACCGAAGCGGTCGATATACCATTGCATCCCTTTCCCGGTCCCCAACTCCTGACCCTCACTTCAGGTTCGCGGGTGCGAAATCGTTGGGCGGCGGACTAGCAGTCTTTGCTACGGGATGTACAGTTTATCCCCTAGAGCCTACCGAACGCGAATTCCAGGGCGTTATAACCCGACGATTGCAGAAAAACCTTCCACGATCAGGTTCCCTGGGAAAGATCGGCGAAGCTCGGTTAGGGCTTCCATCTCGATGGGTCGCCACGGCATAGGGGGCTGAATTTTGGCGGCCAACCGGACGGCGGAGGCGGCATCGGCCTTCGTCGCGGCATTCTGGAGGCATACGTTAGCGTGGAGCAAGTGGAGCATGGGGGCATCGCTGACCGTTAGCGCGGCATCGAGAAAGCGCGCCGAATCCTCGAGCAGACCGCGCTCCAGGTAGAAGCAGGCCACTTCCACAAGCTCAGCCGGAATCTCGGCGAGGGGAGCCAGGAAAGCTTTGGCGTCCAATCCGGATTGCGCTAGAAGGGACTCCGCGCGAAGCAGGGGCTCCAGCGGCGCCAAGTAGTGGGCGTTGGGCAGCGCGGGCGCGTCTGTCTCTTCCGCCTCGAGGTGGCGGGCAGCAACAGCTTGCTCAATCCAGGCCAGGGGGTCGTCGCCGTTAAACAGCAGGGCGATCTCGGCCTGGGCGTGAGCCTCCTCGAAGTCGGCCGCTTGAAAGGCGTCGCGAGTGCGGAGGTTCGCAACCCAATACCGGTAGGCAGGCTCCGCCGCTAAATTGGTCAAGTCACTCGGATCGGGGTGCTCCGGCTGAGCGGGAAGGTGCTCAGCCTTCCCGACGGGCGGTGGATAGAGGAAACATTCTCGCCGGTCGGCGTTCAGGATCGCGAAGGCGGCCGGGCGTCCATTCAACTCCTCGAAGGTGTAGGTCAGATTCGTCGCCGGGTCCAAATCGGCCGGCGCCTCGAGAGTCTGCCCCCCGGGAGTTTGGAGGAGAAGCTTGGACCCCGGCATACCCGTCCGCGGTTGCAGGGCCAACCCCGACTCCCCAATCCCAAGCGCGGCCACGGTGGTGACGTGAACGGGCTCCCCGATGCCGCCAAAGGGGACGATGCGCGTAGCTATACGCACGCCCCAGCGCGGGGGAAGGATGCGGGGCTCCTCGAACCGAAGCGCCGATTGGCCCTTGACGATCCAGTCGGCCGGCCCCTCAGCCAGGAGGGCGATGCCGGCGTCGGCCTCCGGCCGGTAGAGTACGGCGCCCGGCTGTTCCCATAGCGCCTGCCACCCGGTTTCGGCCCAGATCCATCCCGGGTTCCACGCCACGGGGGCAAGCGTGCGGTTCCGGAAGCCGATCTCGATGTCGAGAACGGCCTCGTCGGCGAGCGAAACCACGATGTCGATCCCGATGCCGCCGGGAGCGCCGATCTCGGACATCCGAATGCTCGACTCGCCGACGGCGGCGCGAACCGGGCCGAAGGCGTTGGTCCGGCGGTGCCCGTCGAGCGTGATCTCCAATCCGTGGCCGGAGAGCAGCTCTTGCCCGCTGCCCTTGTCGATGAGGCTGATGAGCCGGCCCCCGAGCGCGGGAACGAACGTGCATGCCAGGAACCCGTTTTCAAGGACAATCCCCTCAACCGTGCGCCGCTCCGAAGCGCCGGTTGGCTCTCCGGCCCCCGGGGTTCCCGTTTGCTCCGAACCCTCCGGCGCGAGCGTTGGACCTTCGATTTCCAGCTCCGTCACGTACGGGTTTTGTGGCACGCGGTGACGATACCAGCCGGGTTCGCGGCGTCATAATGTGTATATGAGGCTGCTCAAGGCGATGGCACTGCTTCTCGTGCCTGTTGCGCTGGGCGCCGCCGGCTACTATCTCGTCGGTCCTCGAATCTACGTGCCCCCGGGCATCAAGCCGGAGGTGGATGGCGATCTCACGATGCTGAAGCAGCACCTCAAGAGCATCATTCAGCCCACCGCGACCCCAACGACGCCTACCCCCGCACCGCCGCCCGCTGCCACCGCCGCCACGCCCGGGCCGCCTGCCGACCAGTCCTCCGACGGACCGGAGGTCGAGGTCGTGGTGCGCAGCCGGCCCAGGCACCGCACCCACCGCTCCACGGGAACGACGCCGAGGCACAGAACCCATCCGAAGCCGGCGCCGAAGCCCAAGCCGGAAACAACGGACGAGGGTTCGTACGGCGGGACTCAGGATCAAACGAGTACGACCACCGGCGGGGGCGCCGGCGATCCGCCCACCGGCGGCTAGCCGCTTCCGAGGCGGAACAGGCGCTCCGCATTGGCGGTTGTAAGGGCGGCAATTTCCGTCTCGCTAAGCCCCAAGGTGTCGCCCAACCCGCGCGCAATGTAGGGCACGAAGGCCGGCACGTTCGGCTTGCCCCGGAACGGCACCGGTGGAAGGAAGGGGCTGTCGGTCTCCAGCACAAGGCGGTCGCGCGGAATCGTCTTGAGGGTTTCGCGAAGTTCGGCGGCATTCTTGTACGTGACCGGCCCATCCACCCCGAAGTAGAGGTCGAGCGCCACAGCCCGGCGGGCGTCTTCAGCGTGGCCACCGAAGCAGTGCATGACTTGGGCTCCCGGTTGTGTCCGAGCCTCCAGTAGGCTCAGGAGCGCGGGGTAGGCGTCGCGACAGTGGTAGACCACCGGCTTTCCGAGCTCGGCGGCCAAGTCCAACTGCGCCAGCAGCGCCCGCTCCTGGTCGGCAGGAGGGGAGTCCGGCCAGTAGTAATCGAGCCCGATCTCGCCGATCGCCACGACTTTGGGGTGGCCGGCAAGCTCTCGAATCGGCTCGAGCCAACTCGCTTGGAAATTGGCGGTCGACGTGGGGTGCCAGCCCACGGTGGCGAATACCCCTTCAAACCGTTCTGCCAGCTCCACCGCGTGCCGGCTGGTGGCTTCGTCGATGCCGACCACGACGAGGCGGTCGACTCCCTCTTCCCGAGCCGCGGCGACTACCGGTTCAGGGTCGGGGAACTTGTCGCGCAGGTTGAGATGGCAGTGGGTGTCGATCAGCACGGGTGGCCGCCGCCCCGGTCGGTGATCTGCTCAAAGATGTGCGGGAGGAGGGGGGCCAGCGCCTCGATCCCCTCGCGCGCGCCCTTCGGCGAACCGGGCAGGTTCACGATCAAACACTTGCCGCGCGTTCCCGCCAAGCCGCGCGTCAGATGGCTCATCGGCGTCCTCTCGAGCCCCTTCAACCGCATCAGCTCGACGAGGTTGGGCGCCTGCCGCTCCAAGATCGGCGCCGTCGCCTCGGGCGTCACGTCGCGCGAGGTGAACCCGGTGCCGCCGGTGGTAAACACGGCCTCGCACATTCCGCTCAACTCGAGAATCGCCTGCCGGATCGGCTCGAGCTCGTCGGGCACCAGCCGCGCTTCGAACTCGGTGTAGCCAAGCGCTTCGAGGGCGCCCAGGATTGCCGGACCGCTCGCGTCGGTATCGACCGAGCGCGTGTCGCTCACGGTGATGATTCCGATCATCGCTTGAAGGGCGTCTTCCCGCCCGTCTTCTCCATGAGCCGAAGCTTGCCGAGCGCAAGATCCGGGTCGACACCCTTCAGCATGTCGATGAGCGTCACGCCGGCGATTGCGGCGGCAACGTACGCTTCCATCTCAACCCCGGTCACCCCCTCCGCTTCGGCGGTGGCAACGATGCGCAGACCTGCCGCCTCGCCGGTGATCGTCACGTCGAGAAAGTTGAGCGGCACGGTGTGGCAGAGCGGGATCAGCTCGGCGCACCGCTTGCCCGCCTGGATTCCGGCTATCTGGGCCGTGACCAGCACGTTTCCCTTCGGGTTGTCCTCCAGGGCGGCGGTGTGCGCGGGCTTCAGCTTCAAGAGTGCCTCGACCACGGCTCGACGAAGGGTTTGCTTCTTGCCGCCGACGTCCACCATCGCCGGAGTGCCGTCCTTGGCCAGGTGCGAAAGGCGCGCCATCTCTAGGTTGTAGCCTCTTTCTCGGGGAGCGGGCAATCCGGCTGGTGGCCGAGCACCTGCTCAGCTTCGGCCTGCAGCCGGTGCATCTCCTTCTCAACTGCCCGCCGGATTTGCTCGATCTGGTCGTCGTCGGCATCGGCCGGCACCGTGAAGGTCTCCCCGGCGACCATGCTGCACAGGCTGAACGGCCAAGGCACCATGTACCGGTCCCACGAGCGGAACAGCTTCCGGTGCTTGGCTGAAGCGCCTACCGGAATGAGGGGCACGCCGCTCTTCTTGGCCATGATCATGACCCCCTTCTGAACGACCCCGGACGGTCCTCTTGGCCCGTCCGGCGTGATCGCCATGCTGTTTCCCGCCCTGAGCACCCGAATCGACTCGACGAGCGCCCGCTCGCCGCCCCGCCCGGTACTGCCCCGTATCACCTTGTAGCCCAGACGCTGAAAGATGCGGTTCTGCATCTCGCCGTCACGGGAGTGGGAGATGATGACGTAGACCCCTCGGCCGCGATGGAACTGGCCGGGTACGAACGTGCGCCCGTGCCACATGAGGTAGATGGCCGGCTGGCGAAGATCGATGCGCTCTTCACCGACCAGCTTGTACCGAAGCGTGCTCCCGATGGCGGTGGCGATCCGGTAAATCAGGCCGCTGACGAGGATCGGCCGGTTGTGATGCCACCAGCCGCCCACTAAAGCATCCCCCGGGCGCGCACTCGAATCGCCGCCGGATGGTCGGGGAAGAGCTCGACCAGGCGCTTGGCGGTGGCGCGCGACGTTTCTGGGTCCTTCGCTTGCTGCCGCTCGGAAAGCGCGAAGAGGGCTTCCGCCCGGTCTCCGTCTTCGCCTGCTTCGCTCACGCTTTCGTATAACGCCTCCGCGAGGTCGACGTTCGACGCGGAGAGCTCTTTGGCGAGCGTCATTCGGCGGGCTGAGGGAAGCTTGCTCCCCGCGCCGGCGTCGAGAATCTCTTTGAGCACCCCCAACTGCTCCTCAGGCTTGCTGAGGTCGTAGATCCTCAGCAGCACCTCGCCAAGCTCGTCGTGATCGCCGAGCATCTCGAGCGCATCGGCGAGCTGCCGCAGGGTCGCGGCGTCGCGCGGATGTCGCGCCAGGTGCTTGCGGGCGGCGACGGCCTGCGCCGCCGGGCCCCGGTCGCGCATTTTGTCGAGCACCTGTCGGTCCAGGCGTTCCTGGCCGACGTCGGGGCCCCGGAATGCGAAGCTGAGGACGATACCGGCAGCGAATCCCCCGAGGTGCGCCCAGTAGCTGACGGCGACCCCCGCGTCGCCCAGCCGAATCAGCGCTCCCGCCACCTGCAGCAAGAACCACATGATGGCGACGAAAAGGATCGATGCGCTGAGGTGCGGGCCGACCGGAACGCGCAACGTGGCATAACGCACCGCGTAGTAGCCGGCGCAGGCGGCGAGGGCGCCGCTCGCTCCGATCAAGGGCGGCGAGCCGGGCGCGTGGCCCGCGGCCAGCATGTGGACGAGGACGCCGCAAATTCCTCCGCCGAAGTAGACGACGATGAACCGGTACCAGCCGGTGGCCAGCTCGACGGATGCGCCGACCGCGGCCAGAAAGAACATGTTGCCGAGCAGGTGGAACACGTTCTGGTGAAGGAACATGCTCGTGAACGCGGTGAGAAACGTGGGGTGGGCGGCGCTGAAGCCGAACTGGTCGACCAGTTGCGGGTCGAGTAACACCGCGAATGCCGCGAACAGGTTGGCCGCGGTGAGGATGAGCGTCAGGATCGGAAGCCGGGTGGGCGAGCTCAATCCTCTTGCAGCATGTCCTCCGTGATGTCCACGTTCACGTACGTTTCCTGCACGTCGTCGAGCTCGTCGAGCGTATCGAGAAGCCTGAGCAGCTTCGGCACGTCGTCGGGAGCGAGCTCGGTCTTGTTGGTGGCCACATACGTCAGGCCGACCTCCTGGGTCTTGACCCCGTCCTTCTCCAGGGCCTCGTTAACCCGGTGGAGATCTTCGATCGCCGTATAGGCGATGTAACTGCCATCCTCGGAAACCACGTCTTCGGCGCCGGCATCCAGGGCCTGTAGCGTGAAGTCGTCCTCGCCGATGCTGTCTCCGTCGACGACGATTTGGCCGACGTGCTTGAACTGCCAGGCGACCGAGCCGTTCTCGGCCATGTTCCCGCCCGCCTTGGAGAAGGCATGGCGAACTTCGGCGACCGTCCGGTTCCGGTTCTCGGAGTAACACTCGAGGATGATCGCGGCGCCGCCGGGGCCGTACCCCTCGTAGGTGATTTCTTCGTAGTCGGCGCCCTCGATCTCGCCCGTTCCCCGGGCGATCGAGCGCTTGATGTT
>DATGIR010000563.1:0-5734 GCA_035295605.1 Fimbriimonadaceae bacterium
GCGGCTGAACGGGAAGGGAAGCGGAGACGGCGAGGTGGCCGTTGGTGACCCTGATGACCCTAACGCGGCTGGCTACTTCGAGAATGTCCGTGCGTGGCCGCCAGTGGATCTCGGCATCCAGGGCGCGGGCGATATCGGCCATGGGGAGCATCGTCTCGCCGCCGATCTGGCGGGGTTGAATGCCGATGAGCCGGTCGCCGACGGTGAGGTTGTAGCGGCCGGTTTCGCCGCGCTCGATGGTCCAGCCCCATTGGGCGGGCATCTCGGGGCTGATGTAGCACTCGTCGTCCTGGCGGTAGGCGTGGGCGCTGGAGATGCCGGAATAGCAGAAGTCGACGTGAGCCGGGCGCGTTTGGGCGCCGTGGGCCATCGCGGCGGCGGCGATCCCTGCCACCCAAGCTGCCAAACGCTTCATGGTCGTGAGCCGCGGCGTCGTCCATCCGTGGGTTCGACCGCGCATAGTTAGGTTACCGGTTATCGGACGAACGGGGTTGCACGGCGTTGCGATTTCTCAGGTTGAGCGTGCCAAGTACACTGACGGTTGAATGGCAACGACGCTCGATTCGCCCTCCCTCCCTGCTGCCCGCGTCCTCGATTTGAATGCGGAAGAAGCTGCGTTTATCGGTCGCGTCCGCGCGTTCGTCGAGGGCGAGGTGCTCCCCAACACCCGCGCGTGGGAAGAAGCGGCCGCCTTCCCGGACGAAATCTGGCCCCGACTGGGTGAGCTCAACCTGCTCAGCATGACTCTCCCGAAAGAGCTTGGCGGCGCCGGATACTCCTGCCGGGCCTACTGCGAGGCGTGCCGGGAGATCGCCCGCGGCGATCCCGCCCTCGCGATGAACATCGCCGCCATCAACGCCCTGTGCGTCGCCCATTTCGTCAATTTCGCCAGCGACGCTCAGCGTGAGAAGTATCTGCCCGGCATCGTGAAAGGGGAGATCAAGCTCGCCTGGGGGCTGACCGAGCCGGATGCGGGATCGGACGCGCGCCGGGTCAAGACGCGGTCGACGCCGATCGAGGGGCGGCCCGGTTTCTTCCATCTGAACGGGCGCAAGATGTTCATCACGAACGGGGGCAAGGCGAACCTCATCATCATGGTCGCCCGAACCTCCGATACGGAACTCAGCGCGTTCTTCCTGGAGACTGACCAGCCCGGGTTCCAACTCGAGAAGCGGATTCATACCGTGGGGGTGAGCGCCAGCAACACCGTCCAATTCGCGCTCGTGGATGCGGTTGCCTGGCACACGCCGTGCACCTTCGAGCAGGCGATCGGACTGCTTTACCGAGGGCGGCTCGGGATCGCCGGAATGGCGGTCGGCATTGCCGAGAAGGCGTTCGAGCTGATGGTCGAGTACTCCAAGCAGCGTGAGCAATTCAACCGGCGGTTGGCCGACATGCAGTCGGTGCAGAATATGATCGCCGACAGCGCGATGGAGCTCGAAGCCGCGAGGCTGCTTTTGCGCAGCGGAGCGACGAAGTACGACGCCGGCGAGCCGGCGGTCCTGGAATCGTCCTACGCGAAACTCTTCGCCAGCGAAACCGCCAACCGGGTGACGAACCGGGCGATCCAGGTACACGGCGGGCGGGGCATGACGCGCGACTACTTGGTCGAGAAGCTGTGGCGAGATGCGAAGCTTACGGAGATCGGGGAAGGGTGCAGCGAGATCCAGCGGCTCGTGATAGCAAAGGGAGTGTTGAGGTAGGGGTGGGACGTACAATGAGCATATGGTGACCCTGCTTCTTCTGGCACTGGCCCACGCGCCGGGCGACGCGGTGATGCTCAAGCACACCTTTATCAAGGGCATCAAGTCGGAATACTCGGTCGACGCGAACCTCCAGGTAGAAGCCCGCGGCGGCGAACTCGCAACATTCTTGCCCGAAGAGTTAGAGCTTAAGTACACCTTTTTTACGAACTGCCTGGACGTGAGCAATTCGATCGCGACGGTGCGGTATGCGCGCCCCTCGATCACGGAAATCGGCGGAGCGACGCCGGATTCCGACCCCGTCCCGAAGACGGAGAAGCTCGACCAGGTCATGACCATGCAGGTCTCGCCGATCAACGAAGTATTGGATTACAAGGACCTCACGCCGAAGAAGAAGAAGCCGGCCGGCGATACCACGTCCGAGCTTCTATTCACCAATGGATCGGCTGCGGCTCGGCAGTCCGTTCACGATTTCATCCTGCCTTTCATCGAGGACCTCGAACGGCTTTCCGTCTACGCGGGACCGATCGAGGCCTCGGTAGACCTAGAGCCAAGGCTGAATTTGGACGCGGTCAAGGTCGGAGATACGTGGAAACGGACGGTGGGATACCAGCCACAAAAGCTCACCAACAAAGCCGGTAAGACGGTCGTCCAACGCCTCGATTTGACCTATACCTACATCGGGTTGGTCGAATCGCGCGGGAAGAAGGTGCAGCGCGTCCACGCCGATCTCAAACTGGATACCGATCTCGGCAAGTACGTTAACGACTTATTCAACGCCAAGCCCGAGAACACCGGCCTTAAGTCGATCCCGACGAAGATGACGATCGGGATGGATTTCGACCTCGATCCGACAACCCTCCAGACCATTTACGCGGCGGTCAAGTCGGAGGGCAGTTTCAAGATCTTTGGGACCTTCAGCCCAGGTGCTGCAGTCGAGCAGAACATCCGGGGAACTTCCGTGATGAAGCTCGTATCCAACAGAAACGTGCTCGCCGCATCACCAAAGGGATAAAGCGCGCACCTAAAGGTTACGGTCGCTCGTACCTAGAATACGATCAGGCGGAGTGCGCCCCGCAATTTAACGGGGGAGGGTGCCGCCCATTATCCGAATGCACGGAGAGGTTTCTTCACCGGTCCCGTTGGCCCTGTTGGCAACCCTCGTCGTAACCGCGTTAGGCGCGGAAATGGCGGCGGTCGGCGCCTCGGCCCGCGGCAACCGGTTCGCACTGACCGGCGCTTATCTCGCCGCTATTTCGTGCTTTTGGAATCCGGTCGCTGCTCTGCTGACCGCTGTGGCCGCCGTCGTCTTAAGCGGTAGCCTTCGCCGATTATCCGCCGGGCGCGTGGCTGTAAAGGCCGGTGCGGCCGGCGCGGCAAGCCTGGTGGCGTCCCTGGCGATGGGATTTCTGCCCGGCGAGGCTCGAACCGGGGAGAGCGCCCCAATCGGGGCGATCCTCTTCATGGCCGTTTACGGCGCGGTTGGGCACGTGGTGATGGGTCTGGCGCGGCGAGCCCCCGGCTCTTGGCGTGAGGCATTCCGGAGGGTTAGCCCGCTCCATTTGGCGGCGTACGTGCTTGCCGGTCCGCTCGTTGCGGTGCTGGCGCGGGATCGCCTTACGTGGGTCGTCCCGTTCACGCTGGTCCCGGTTTGGGCGTTCCGGTTGGGTCTGATGCGCCGGGACCACTTAGCAGAGACCTACTACGACACGATTACCGCCCTGACCCTCATGCTTCAGCGCGCGCATCCGTATACGCAGGCGCACCTGGACCGGGTGGCGCGAACGGCGGAACTCGTGGCTCAGCAGCTCGGCTTGAGCGAGCGACGTGCCGAGCTGGTTCGAACGGCAGCGGTGTTACACGACATCGGCAAGATCGCGGTCGACGAAAATGTTCTCGACAAGCCCGGACCGCTGACCCATGAGGAACGCACGCACGTGGAGAAGCACCCCCTCTGGGGCGCCATGATCCTTTCCCCAATTCAAGAGTTCAAGGACCTCGTGCCATGGATCCGATCCCACCACGAGCGCCCGGACGGAACCGGCTACCCGGACCGGCTATCGGGCGGCGCCATCCCGGTTGAAAGCAAGATTATCGCGGTCGTGGACGCGTTTGACGCGATGACCGGCGGGGACCGGAACTATCGCGCACCCATGAGCCAGGAGGAGGCGATCCTCGAGCTGAAGCGGTGTACCCGCACCCAATTCGATGAGGCAGTCGTGGAAGCTTTCTCCCAGGTGCTGAGCGAGGCAACGGCGTAATGCACCTCGTCACCCTCGTCGTTCTGCTGGCGGCATCGGCTGCCACTATTTCCCTAGCGCTGTACGTGTTCGTCTACCTGCCCCGGGTGGCCGAGAAGAAGTACCGCGAGGCGATGCTGGCGTTTTCGACGGCGGTCGAGCTGAGGTTTCCGTCCCACCGCGGCCTTTCCGACCGTGTGAGCCGATTGAGCGTGGCGGTTGGGATGGAGCTCGGGTTGAGTCGCAAGCGCCTCCTAGATCTGGAACTGGCGGCGACCCTGCGCGATATCGGCCTATGCTCGGTGCCCTATGCGCTCATGAACGAGCGTCCCCGCCAAACCTGGAGCGCGGAGGAGTTGCGGACCTACGACCGGCACGGCGAGGTGAGCGGAGCGATGCTCGAGTTGGTGCCCCGGCTGGCCCACCTGGCGCCCATTGTCCGCAACCACCATACGGAGTTCGCCTCAGCGGAACCGGTCAGCGGCGTTCTCCGTTCGCAGATACCGCTCGAGGCCTTCATTCTGAGCGCGGTAACCGAGTACGTGCGAAGCGCCAACCTGCAGGGCCAATTGCTGGCGCGGGAAACGCTGTCGATGGAGGCGGGAACGAAGCACGATCCGCGCGTCGTCCAAGCCCTGCTTCGCGTGCTACCATCCGTCCGTGTCGGAAGCGCCTACACCGAAGAAGCCGTTCGAGCCTAGACTGCTTCTGCTTCCGGGAATCCTATTCGTCGTCGCCCTGCTCATCCGGCTTCCGGGGATTACGTGGGGACTTAAAGACGAGCAGCACAATCAGTCGCTCCATCCCGACGAAGAGGTGAACTTCCGTGTGACGCGGGCGATCGAGCCGGCCCACCTGAGCTTCACGCCGGGGTTCTATCGCTACGGCACGCTGTACCTGACCGCGATGCGCGTGGCAGAGGATGTCGCATACGGCTATAGCGGCGGCTCCGAACACCCTGAGGGCGATTGGGACTACATCAGAACGGGTGAGTTGGCGGGACGGGTCGTTTCGGCGCTGGCGGGCTCCCTGCTCTGCGTGGTGGCCTACTTCACCTCCCTTCGCTTCACCTCCAAGCTCGGCGCGTGCGCGGCGGCTGCGACGTTGGCGGTGGCGCCGGGGCTGGCCGTTCACTCGCGCTTCGCGACGGTCGACGTCTTCGCGACGCTGTTTGTCGCGCTGGCCGCTTTGTACGCCGTGCGGCTCCTGCTCGATGAGAATCCGCCTTGGATTCGCTGTGCGATTCTGGGAGGAATTTGCGCAGGGTTGAGTGCGGGCACGAAGTACACCGGCGGCTTGGCGCTGCTGATGCCGCTGGCGGCCATCGTGCTGCGACGCCCGGCGAAGCCGCTGCTGCTCGGAGCGGCTTCCATCGTCGCCTCGCTTGCGGCTTTTGTGGTTTCGACGCCTGGCTGTTTGCTGGATACCCAGCGGTTCGTGCAGGACGTAACCGACGAGATGAAACACGTTGCGATCGGGCACGGGATGGTGTTCACGGGGACATCGAGCGGCTTTCTTTACCACCTGAGCAACCTCTTTCTCGGGGTCGGAATTCTGCTCACGCTGCTGGGAATCGGTGGGCTTATTTGGGCAGCGATTACCAAGCAGCGTTGGGCTTGGGTCGTGCTCGCGTTCGCGTTGCCCTACTACGTCGTCATCGGGCGCCAGGAAGTGAAGTTTCTTCGCTACACATTCCCGCTGACGGTCGCCCTGGCGGCAGGGGTAGGTTATGCAGTCGGCGAGGGAGACCGCCGGAGCGGCGGATATCGATCGCTCGTCGCGCTGGGGATC
>DATGIR010000564.1:0-5951 GCA_035295605.1 Fimbriimonadaceae bacterium
ATCACCTGCCATGAAGTGCTTCTCGACGTGGATACGTGCCATCAGCTTGCGTGCCCGGTAATTACCGCCCAAAGGAAGAAGCTCGATGCCAGTCCCATCGAGACGACGCTCGTCCATCCAAAGAAGTTGGACGCGCGCCCATTAGTGCGCTTGCCCACTATCTTCGAGTTATTGCAGATAAGCAGTAACACGACCATGAGCGGCACCGCCACGACGCAGTTGATAGCCGCCGAATAGATCAGGGCTTTGATAGGGCTAACCTGTGAAAAGAAGTTTAGGACGTAGCCGATGAGCACGACGCCGGCGATCGTGATGTAGAAGGCTTTGGCGCGGCTAAATCGCCGGTAGAGCCCATATCGCCACTCGAAGGTCTCGGATGCCGCGTAGGCGGCAGATCCGGCTAGCGTGGGAACCGCGAGAAACCCGGTCCCGATCATTCCAAGCGCGAAGAGCCAGAACGAAGCGGGGCCTAGCGGTTTCAAGGCGAGCGCCGCTTCCTGGGCGGTATTGATATCCCGCTTACCGGATGCAAACAAGGTGCCGGCCGTGGCGAGCATGATGAAGAGCGCGATTGCCTGCGAGGCGACCATGCCGATGGCGGTGTCGGCGCGGATCATTCTAATCTCGCGCTCTTTGACCGGCTTCCTGGGTTCACCCGGCCCTTGCGAGTTTCCATCCGCGACGACCTCTTCGACGGTTTCACCTGCCTGCCAGTAGAACAGGTACGGCGAAATGGTCGTGCCTAAAAAGGCCGTCGCGGCAAGCACGTAGGGGAGCTTCATGCTCCAGCTAGGAACGACGAGTCGGTAGGCGATCTGCGCCCAATCATTGTGCACGCCTCCGCCGAGGGCCACGAAGGCGTACGCGAGTAGTGAAAGGCACAACCACTTGAGCGCGCGCGAGTAGATCTTGTAGGGCATCGCGACTTGCAGCGTGATCAGAGTCGCCGTCATCAATGTCAGCCACAGTGCTGTCGGCAAGCCGAAGAGCATCTTGGCTGAAGCGGCCATGACGTTGAGGTCCGCGTAGACGTTCAGCGTATTGGCGGCGAACAAGAGCCCGAGCGAACCATAAAGTAGCCACAATGGGTAATGCTCGCGGAGCACGCCGGCAATTCCCTTCCCCGTGATCGCGGCCAGCCTGCCGCACATTTCCTGGACGGCGATCATCAGCGGAATGCAAAACGGGACAAGCCAGAGCTGGCCGAGCCCGAATGAGGCGCCGCTTTGGGAGTACGTTCCAATCCCGGACGGATCGTCGTCGGCTGCCCCGGTGATCAGGCCGGTGCCGATGCTCTTGTACCAGGGCTTGCTCGGCGATCGAACCGCGCCCTTGTTCTGCGCGTTCTTTAGGTCCGCCAGGTCATCGGCGCGTTGCTTCATCTACCGACGCCGTCTCGCCTGACTGCGATCATGGGGGGAATCAGAGCCCGTGGTAAGTCGGGCCCCGATCCTGAAACGCGTCCGCACCGCCTCATCGAAGATCGAACGATGTGAACCTCTCCCGTCGCCCCCTTAACTTGGCAGCGACCGCTCCCCGCCGGCAAGTCGCCTCTTTCCTGTACGACAGTTAGTGGACACGGTGCGAGGATTTCTTGCGCGACGAGAGCCGAGTCCATTAAGCGAACGACAGGCGGTGACTGACGGTGCATAGGCCGACTTGATCGGCGGCTCCTGACGCGGAAGACTTCTACACACATGAAAGATAGCGACTTTATTGGTAAGCGAGTAGTCAGCTTGGCAGATGGCGCCCAAGTTGGAACAGTCAAGGACCTAGTGTTCCATGAACTTGAACTCACGGCACTGGTCATCCGGGGCGAGCGTGGAGAAGGCTTGCTGCCGTTCGCCGATCTGGGGAAGAACGGCCCGGACGCCATCACAATCGAGTCCTTCACGCTCGTTGACTGGAACGCGGGACATGCGTTGCAGCCAGACGGCCGGACCACTCGCGAACTCCGAGAGCTGTCAGTGTTTGACGCGAACGGAAAGAAGCTCGGGCATATCCATGACTTCACGATGGATGTCAGCGGTCACGTTGAAGACTTCGCCGTCCGTTCTGGGGGCGTTCTTGGAATTGGAGCCGATGAAAGGGTGATCGATGGGTCTCAAGTCCTGGCACTGGGCGAAGACCTGATCACGGTGAAGGCTTCGCCCAAGCCCACACCTAAGGCCTAGCCCTGGATATGCCGGCCAACCCGACCCCATGCCGCAGCCACCCCCATCGAGCCGCTCAATTCGCCGCGTTCATCGATGGCTCCTATCAGCAGGTCTTCGAAATAGCCTATCGGCTATCTGGCAACCGGCAGGATGCCGAGGACCTAACCCAAGAGGCGTGTGTTCGGGCCTGGACGGGATTCCGCCGCTTCGACGGAAGCAAGCCCTTTATCCACTGGATGTATCGAATCGTAATCCGCCTGTACTTCGACATGCTGCGGTATCGCAGGCGTCGAGTCAGCGGACCATCCCTCGACGCTCCCGTAGCCTCGAAGCACGGAGATGCCGCCTTGGTGGATCCTGCGGATCACCGGCGCAATCCTGAGGAGGAGCTTCTTTGCGCGTTGCTCGGCCCCGACTTGCAGGACGCGCTAAACTCCCTCTCCCCGCCTCAGCGAGCCCTCGTGCGGATGCTCGATTTGGAGGACTGGGATCGAGCGTCGCTCGCCGACGCGACCTCGACGGCCGAGGGCACGCTTCGCAGTCGGCTTCACCGGGCGCATCGAGCTATGGAGGCGCGCTTGTCGTTGCCTGCCGAGGAGAAGGCCAAAACCTACGATCCCGGACAGGATCCGGCCCTTGCAGCTTGCTCGGCGAGTCAGGCGGCCCCACATGGCTCGATCGCGGAACTTGCCAACCAAATGTATCTATGACGGTGTAGAACCGGACGTGACAAGCGACTAACAATTGATCGAGAATGACCTAGATCTCAAGAATTACTGAATAGAGACTAGGAGACAGTAACGTGAAATCACTAAGTTTCGTTTCCACTGCCGGCTTGGCAATGTTGGCGGTCGCCGCAAGCGGCCAATTCAGCGACCAAGTACCGGTGAGTGTCATTGTTGACGGGCACAGAATGGTATTTGCGGACCAGCGGGCGATCGAGGTCAACGGTCACGTTCTAGTGCCGATGCGCGGAGTCTTTGAGCGGCTTGGCGCCGGAGTAGATTGGGACGGGCCAAATCAGACCGTCATCGCCTACAAGGCTGGCCTGCGAATTTCGCTCGAGATAGGCAGCAGTCAAGCGACGGTAAATGACCACACCGTGAACATGGGAGTCCGCGCCCGCATCATCGGTGGCAGCACGATGGTCCCGCTGCGCTTCCTTAGCGAGGCCCTCGGCGCGGAGGTGGACTGGGACGAAGCACGCTTGCTCGTCACCATCTCGCCGGGCAACTCAGACATGTTCATGGCCGGCCACACGACGCAACGGGAATCGGACCTCCGGTCGAAAACCCGCCCGGCTCCCGGTCTGGAAACCGTTACTTCCTCGGGTCACGCACTCAACGCCGGCACCGTAATACCCTGGCGCCTCGAGGGAACCATAAGTTCGACCAGCGCGAATACAGGAGATCCGTTCTCGGCGCGCTTGGTCAGCGACGGTCCCGCCGGTTATCTGGGCATCCCGTCCGGAACGGTGCTCTCGGGAAAGATAGGCTACGTCTTTAGCCGGGAGGGGACGAAGACAGGTGTCGTCGAGTTGAAGTTTGAGCAAATGGAGACCCCGACTGGACAGATAATCCCGGTCCACGGTCGTCTGATAGCTCTCGATGCGGCAAGTGTCGCGACGGGCGTTGATGGCGCTATAACCGCACGGAACCCAGGTCGAAACGAGCGCCCCGTCTTCGTCGGTACATCGAGGGGGAACGGCGTCATTCTCGCCCTGATCTCCGATCGCCCGGTGGAAGATGTTGGCATTAGCGGCCTCGTTGGTATCACGCTAGGCTCCGTACATACGCGGGACCCCGGCGACGTCAATTTGGCGCGAGGAACACGCTTCGGCTTGCAACTTTCCAGGCGTCTCGAGTGGACCGATTCCGTCAAATAGCTAACCCCTCACACGGATAACGCCGCGGTCAGCAGATCCTCGGGGTAACGGTCCCTGGGCTAATCTAGGGCACCGGTAGAGTTCGAAGATGAGCCTTCTCCCCCTCCTTCTGCTGGCCGCGCTTGGCCGGCACTCTCCGACGACCCCGAGACAAGTGCCTGACCCGGTTGCCCCCGCCGGCTGGTCGTTGGAATCGAACGCCGGGGGCTGGGTGCTCAAGCCGGGGGACGTCGGCGCAGGACACAGCTTTGTCGTCGTCTTCACCAAACCCCAGAAGGCGGTGGCGCCTCTCGACAAGTTCTACGACGGCGTCTGGGCTTCGCTGGGGTCAGCCGAAACCATCCACCGCGCACCCGAGACGCTCAAACAGAAGCTCGGCGATTGGGACTTCATCCGCGGCAACGGCTCCATATCTCAAGGAAGCCGATCGGTGCTCGCATCGATCACCGCCCTCCAGAACGGCGACTACCAATTCTCGATGGTGATCGCCACCGACTCCGCGGACACCTTCAAGACCTACAGCCCCGCCACGGATCGAATGCTGGTCGTGATGACCGGCGCCAGCTCGCAAGTGCCCAAACCGAGCGGCGCGTTTCAATTCGAAGCCACCTTCCCGGCCGATTGGATCAGAAGCGACGGGCAAGGCTTTCGATCGGCCAAGCACATCGGGTCGGAAGACAAGCCCGACAAGATCGTCACGATTTACGCCGACGAGGCCGCGACCGGCAGCCTCGACGCTACCTTCGCCGCGTCCTGGACAAGGGAAGTGGGCCGGGCGGGAATCCATCTCATGAACCCCGGTCTGCTCGCCCCGGAGCAGCCGCGGCCCCTTCGCCGGCGCCTGAAGAATGGCCTTGCGATGTGGTACGAGGGCGGGGAAGGCAAGTTTGGGCAGGGCACCTACTGCTTCCTCCAGCTCTTCATGGTCCGCGGCGCCGATTCCGTCACCTTCGTCGCCTGCCTCTATATCTTCAACTTCGAGGGCACTAACGACAAGGATCGCGCCGCCACCGAGGAGATCCTTGAGAGCCTCAAACCGGCGAACCCGACTCCGAAGGTGTCGCTATTTCAAGCCTCCGACTGCGTGGGCCACTGGAAAATGAACCTTATCGCCGCTCTCGCGGGGTTTTATAGCTCGTCGGGCGCCTACCTCGGGGACGCCAGCTCCGGCGGAATCGATGATCTCACCCTCCACTCGGACGGCACCTACAAGCGGCTCTTCGTTGGAAAGGGCCCCAACGCGCAATTCTCGAACGACGAGAGCGGCACTTGGACGCTGGACGATGCCGTGTTGACCCTAACTCCGGGCAGCAAGAGGAAGGCGGAGAAGCACCGCGTCTACGGACGAGTGACGCTGCAGGGCAAGACCTGGCTCCTGCTAGGCGACGTAGACGGCGCCCGCATCCCGACCGACGCCCTCGAGACCGGCGCGATGCTGGAAATGGCCTCCCGCGGCGGCAGCCTGCTTCGCTACGAGGCTCAGTAGGCGGAGCCGCGATCCATAATTCGCGCACGTGCTTCCACACGTCAACGCGATCGAACGTTTGGGGCACTCAGCGCAGGGGCAGACGCTACCTCTGATTCTTGACTGCGTCTCCGACTCCAGGATGTCGGCCATTAGCCCTCGACCTGATCCTCTGCAACGGAGACCGCACAGAAGCCAATCCCAATCTGGCTTGGGACGGCGACTCATTGCTCGTTTTTGACTTCGAGCATTGCTTGGAACTGCCGGGCGCCGACCCCGATCGGATGCTCGCAGTCCACTGCGAACTCATGCCCAATCTCCGCTCAAGTCACGTATTCAATCCAATTGTCCCTCCAATGACGCTTCGCGAGGAGTTGAATTCATGCCTGGACGCACTTCAGGTTGAATTGGCGAGCGGTCTTGGGTCCGATGGAGTCCCACGCCA
>DATGIR010000565.1:0-12126 GCA_035295605.1 Fimbriimonadaceae bacterium
GAAACCAGACGAGTCCTCCGCCGCTCACGGCTTCTCCTTCCTCTCTGGGGTCTCGTGCGTCGCTCGCGCCTCCGCCTCAAGCTGAATTTCCGCGAGCTTGATTAGCGCTCGCGCCAATTTCGCCGTATCAGGCTGTTCGCGATGGATCGCACGGACCCGCAGTCGCCGCTCGCGGCGACCAGACTTGCTCACTAGGTGTTCACTCCTTCCACCCACCCTTTGTGGCCGACGAGCAACCGCTCGAGCCGACCGGGGTGCCCGCGATTACAACCCGGGCACGTGTCGCATTCAGTACAACACTGGGTCCGCAGAGCGGTCAACAGCGACCGGCTGGCCGAACGGCGGCCGGCTACCAGCGGTCGCGATACCACCGCAAGAGCTGCCAGATCGCGACGACGGCGACGATGGTCATGATCTCTGGCAGCACAGGTACGAGCAACCACCAGGCGATTCGGATCGCGATCGCCGTTCCAACGATCACGAGAAAGAAGCGAGCCCATGGGCTGCTCGGGGTCACTCTCTCGGCAACGCCTGAGCGTGATGCGACCTGACCTCATCGATCATCGCGTTGAGCCCGGTCCTCGCGATGTCATGGAGCTGGCGTTCGGCGCGGCGAACCTCGAGCTCTATCCGGATCTCTTCGTCAAGCAGACCCTGGTGATGTGAAGCGCTGACGAGAATGACTGCTCCAAGTGCCATGACTACGACGATCGCGAGCACGACGACGATGAACCAAAGCATCAGCGCACCTTCCTAACTGTCTGGCTGACGACCTCTGCCATCGCCAGCGCGCTCATGTCGCCGAGTCCCTGCAGGCGCGGTAGAGCGGTGGGCACCAGCTGCGCAAGCTGAGCCTCCATCTGCGTCAGCATCGTGACCTCCTGCAATGCCCGCTTTCCGACGTACGCCACAGCAGCGAGCCGTTCAGCCTGGAGGTCAGCCTCCTGCTCAATCCTCGCCATCTCGACGCGACCCCGAGCGCCAAGGCGACTCAAGTCGCGCCGCACCTGGCGCGATTCGCGCAACGACAAACCTCGATTCAGCGGCACGATCTCAGACATAGGTGTCCTCTCCTTCTCGGTACGGGTCGGGGACGAATCCCCCGTCATCGGCCCACCGATCCAGGGCCAGCTCATCCAGAGCAGGAACCGCGTCCAGAGCCGGCGACGGCATCAGGTCGGCGTGACTCAAATCCCCGCCAGCCAATCTGGCAGAAGCCCCTGCGATAGTTACTGTCGTGCTCTTCACGGCAGGCCTCCCATCCACTCTCCAATCAGGCTGCCTGCCACAGGTTTGGCCCGGGACCACACTGTGGCGAGGGTCCCGCCACAGTCCGCGGAAGCCTCGATCGATCAGACTGCTACCGGGACAGCACGATGGCGCCCCTGAGTAAGGCAACCGCAGATTTCGGTGCAGTTCTCCGTCGTGGCAGAACCGCTCGACACATGACGCAAGGGCAGGCCGCGAGAGACGTCGGCTGTTCGGCGCAGCTGATCGGCGAGATTGAACGTGGAAACCGCAGACCCCAAAACTGGATCGACGCGATCTACGCGGCTTTCCCCGAATTGCGAGACGAGCTTCGCGTTGCATACGAAGCGGTCCTCAGTGACGAGGCTGAGACCGCGAGTCGGTCGACCCAACGGGCCGATCGACTGTCGCCAATTAGGAAACTCATTGACGCCGGCCAGTACACAGACGCAGTTCGCGCAATCATGCAAGCACTCCAAGACGAGCCCGAGCCGCTTCTCCGACTGCGACTCCTCGACCTCTACACCGAGTACGTCGGAGACTCGTTGGTCTCGACAGACGGGCTCGAGACTTCAACCTACGAGGCCATCCTCGACGACGCGGAGAAAGCAGAGCTGGACGAGGATCTGTGCCGCTTTCTAGAGCAACGCGTTCGCCGTCTCGCCGGCGCCTGGAAGTACGCGGAAGCTCTGGAGCTGCTGCAAGGACGTCTCAGAACTCGGCGCCGTTACGCCAACCTCTGGTTCCAACTCGGACGCGTGCGTTGGGGGGAGGATAGGTTCGCTGATGCCTACACGGCGATCTCGCTTGCGCTGACACTCGGCTTCAATCGCCAAGTAGGGCTGCTGACACGCGGTCAGATCCTTGCCGACTGGGGGCGTATGCCTGAGGCGAGTGCCGACTTGAGTGGGGGGCTCGTCGGAGTAGACGATCCTGCTCTGGCGGGACCATCACACGCTGCGTACGCCCTAGCGCTCGGCGTCAGCGGAAACGAAGTTCGCTGTCGTGAGGAGTTCAAGGCCGCTGACGAAACAGGCGGTCATCACAACAGCTTGACCCAGTACTTCCAAGCCCGGCTCCTCTCGGTCGCAGTTGCTGACCAGCGGCGGACGCTAGACATGATCAAAGGAGCTGCTCTCGCGGATGCCGATCTGGGTCTGTTGAATCCGAGTCAGGTTATTTCTCTGATCGTCGCTGCCCAGCGTGCATACGAAAAGGACGAGACGCTCGACGGAGAGGTAGTAGAGGTGCTTGCTTGGATCTGGGAGACGTACGTCCGCGGACCTTTGATGGGGTTTGCGGATGAGCGTTGGAAGGTCGATGCGATCCTGCGGGCCGACGAACTCTGGGCACGCGTCAGAGACAAGCTAGAGGCGGATGAGATGACCGTTGGTGATGGATTGAGTAATAGCGGTATAATGATTTGGGTATGGAGCGAGAGATTTCGAAGGAAGTTTTACACAGGTTAGATGTTGGGCGATTTATTGAATTGTATCGAATGGCAAACGAGGAGTTGCCGGAAGCGATAGGGATTGAATTTGATGACTTTGTTTGCGAGGGAGCGATCCGCGAACTCCGACGCCAAGATGTGATCGCTTTGTATCGGGGGCTTGCGGAGGCCGACAGCTCGCAACTTAGGGGGATTGCCGCCCAGGGCGCGTACAACGTCGTAAGGATCGATCCCACGGAGGGACTGCGCCTGCTCAATGAGTTGAGAACTGACGCGGATCCGCAAGTCGCGCTCCAGGCGGAGGAGACTCTCCACGATCTTCCGGAGCTTCTCGCCGGGTCGTCGTGATCCGCACAGAGCCGTTGGCATTGCCGGCAGTTCAAGACAGAATCGATCTTGGCCAAAGCGGACTCCGGGTCATATAATAAGTAACAAATGTCACGTAGCGGGAGGATCTGAACCAAGTGTTTGAGCAAGCCTTCAAGCGAATCGACGACGTACTCCGAAACGAAGCCGGGTGTACGACTGAGCTGGACTACACCGAGCAGACCTCGTGGCTGCTTTTTTTGAAGTACCTGGATGGACTTGAGGAGGACCTCGCCTCTGAGGCTGCGCTTGAGGGCAAGGCCTACTCCTACATCCTGGACGAGCCGTTTCGATGGACCAGCTGGGCTGCCCCGAAAACAGCTGACGGGAAGCTCGATCACAACAGGGCGCTCACGGGCGACGATCTGCGGGACTTCGTTAACGACAAGCTCTTCCCATACCTACATGGCTTCAAGCAGAAAGCGTCGAGTTCAAAGACTGTCGAGTACAAGATCGGCCAGATCTTTGGCGAGATCAAGAACAAGATCCAGAGCGGCTACAACATGCGTGAGATCATCGACGAGGTTGATCTCCTTCGCTTTCGCTCGCAGGCTGAGCGTCATGAGCTGTCGCAGCTCTACGAAGACAAGGTCAAGAAGATGGGCAATGCTGGCCGCAACGGGGGCGAGTACTACACGCCTCGACCGCTCATTCGCGCAATTGTCAGAGCAGTCGCACCCCAAATAGATCAGACAGTCTATGACGGTGCCGTCGGGTCTGCTGGCTTCCTCTGCGAAGCATATGAGTACATAAAAGAAGCGAATCCGAATCGCACCACTGCCCAAGACAAGCGCTTACAGGAGAGCACTTTCTACGGCAAAGAGAAGAAGTCGCTCGCATACGTGATCGCGATTATGAACATGATCCTGCACGGGATCGAAGCACCCAACATCATTCACACGAACACGCTTACAGAAAACCTTGCTGACGTGCAGGACAAGGACCGCTTCGATGTGATCCTCGCCAATCCGCCGTTTGGTGGATCAGAACGTAAAGAGGTCCAGCAGAACTTTCCGATCCGAACTGGTGAGACGGCACTGCTGTTCCTTCAACACTTCATCCGGATGCTCAAGCCCGGTGGCCGGGCCGGAGTGGTCATCAAGAACACGTTCTTGTCGAACGTCGACAACGCCTCGGTGAGTCTGAGGAAGCAGCTTCTGGATTCGTGCGATCTTCAGGCAGTACTCGACTGCCCAGCAGGAACGTTCCAGGGCGCAGGCGTCAAGACGGTGGTCCTGTTCTTCGAGAAAGGCCGGCCTACGACGAAGACGTGGTACTACCAGCTCAGCCCCGGCCGGACCCTTGGGAAGTCGAATCCCCTGAACGACGATGACCTCGCGGACTTCAACGATCTCTACCCCGACCGCCCCGATACCGCCCGGAGTTGGACTGTCTCCCTCAGCGATGTCGACCCAACCCTCTTCGATCTCTCAGTCAAGAACCCCAACAACCCCGATGTCGAAGCGGCAGCCGATCCCCAAGAGCTCCTGGCCGAGATCGCTTTACTTGATCAGGAGAGCGCGGCCGTCCTCGAGAGGATCAAGGGACTGCTGTGAAGACGGACTGGCCGACGAGGGCGCTGAAGGATGTTTGCCTAATTGGCCCGCCCAAGGCCGAAGCGCGTAACCGGCTCAGTCCGACCGCAGAAGTCTCTTTCCTCCCGATGGAGGGCCTTGGGATCGGCGAGAAGTTCGTCGCACCGACGCTGACTCGAAAGTTGGACGACGTCGTCAAGAGCTACACCTACTTCGCGGATGGCGACGTCTTGCTGGCGAAGATCACCCCTTGCTTCGAGAACGGCAAGCTTGGGATCGCGCGAGACCTAGCCGGCGGCGCTGGGTTTGGGTCCAGTGAATTCATCGTGCTCCGACCGCGCGAAGCGGTCATGGCCGAGTACCTCTACTACTTCCTGTCCCGTGAACTCTTCCGTCGTGAAGGTGCATCGCACATGACCGGCGCGGTGGGTCACAAGCGAGTGACGAAGGACTTCATCGAGAACTACCCGGTGCCGGTGCCACCATTGGACGTTCAAGCCAAGGTGGTCGCAAGTTTGGACGAAGCGCTCACCATCCGGATAGCTGTTGCCTCCACAACCGAGGGAAGCTCGAACCGAGCTCAACGCGTCTTCGACGTCGCTCTAGCGAAGGTGTTCGAGAATCGCAACGCCGACTGGCACGAGCATCGCCTCGCAGATCTCTGCACGCTGATAAACGGCCGTGCCTATAAGAAACACGAGATGTTGAAATCAGGCAAATACCCGCTACTGCGAGTCGGCAACTTCTTCACGAACAAGGCATGGTATTACTCGGATCTTGAGCTCGAACCAGATAAGTACTGCGACACAGGGGATCTCCTGTACGCCTGGTCCGCGTCGTTTGGGCCGCGGATCTGGGAGGGAGGCAAGGTCATCTACCACTACCACATCTGGAAAGTCATCCCGAACCCTGAGATGGTCGACAAGCGATTTCTCTTCTATCTCTTGCAGTGGGATGTAGATCAGATCAAGAAGGCGCACGGTACGGGGGCCACGATGATGCACGTGAGCAAAGCTTCGATGGAGGGCCGCGTTCTTCCGGTCCCGCCTCTTTCAGAACAACGGGGTATCGTCACTTTGCTTGACCAGCTCGAAGGCGAGACAACAACGCTCGTCGACATCTATGCCAAGAAGCGCCGCGCGCTCGATTCTCTACGCGAGGCTCTGCTCGGAAGCGCCTTTCGCGGCAGTCTCGGGGAGGTTGCGTGATGAACGAGGCTGAGACCCGCGCTGAGCACATCGATCCCGCACTCGCGGCCGCTGGCTGGGGGTCGGTCGATGGAAGCAAGGTCTTGCGCGAGTACCACATCACGCCGGGCCGCATCGAAGCCGACGGGCGTCGCGCGAAGCCACTGATCGCTGACTACATCCTCGTTTACCGCAACCACAAGCTCGCCGTAATCGAAGCGAAAGCATGGGATAAGCCGCTGACTGAGGGCGTTGGCATGGCGAAGGTCTATGCCGACAAGTTGGCGCTTCGCTACGCCTACGCCACCAACGGCCAAGGTCTGTACGCGATCGACATGAAGACGGCCAAAGAGGGTGAAGAGGCCGTCAAATACCCAACGCCCGACGAACTCTGGGACCTAACGTTCGGCGAGGCGAATGCCTGGCGTGACCGTTTCGCGGCGGTTCCGTTTGAAGACAAGGGTGGGTCTCACCCGAGCCGCTACTACCAAGACATCGCCGTCGAGCGCGTCTTGGAAGCGGTAGCCCACGAGCGCGACCGGATTCTGCTGACGCTCGCAACGGGCACGGGTAAGACGTTCATCGCCTTCCAGATCGCATGGAAGTTGTTCCATAGTCGGTGGAATCTCGGTCGCGAACCCACGCGTCGGCCGCGCATCCTCTTCCTGGCCGACCGCAACGTCCTCGCCGACCAGGCTTATAACGCCTTCTCGGCCTTCCCAGAAGATGCACTCGTCCGCATCGACCCTGCCGATATCCGCAAGAAGGGCAAAGTCCCGAAGAACGGCAGCATCTTCTTCACGATCTTCCAGACGTTCATGACCGGCTCCGCCGAGGACGGTCAACCATCGCCTTACTTCGGTGAGTACCCGCCCGACTTCTTCGACTTCATTGTCATCGACGAGTGCCATCGCGGCGGAGCAAACGACGAGAGCAACTGGCGGGGGATCCTCGAGTACTTCTCGCCAGCTGTGCAGCTGGGCTTGACCGCGACTCCCAAGCGTACTGAGAACGCTGACACGTATACGTACTTCGGTGAGCCCGTCTATGTCTACTCGCTGAAGGAGGGCATCAACGACGGCTTCCTCACACCGTTCAAGGTCAAGCAGATCTCGACAACCCTCGACGAGTACGTCTATACGCCCGACGACCATGTTGTAGAAGGCGAGATCGAGGCCGGTAAGCGCTACGAGGAGAAAGACTTCAACCGGACTCTTGAGATCCGGGAGCGCGAGGCCGCGCGGGTCAGGATCTTTCTAGACCAGATCGACCAGACTGAGAAGACGCTCGTCTTCTGCGCGACCCAGGAGCACGCGCTTCTTATCCGGGACTTCATCAACCAGATGAAGGACAGCAAGGACCCGCACTACTGCGAGCGAGTGACCGCCAACGACGGAGCGCTTGGCGATCAGTACCTACGTGACTTCCAAGACAACGAGAAGACGATCCCAACGATTCTCACCACATCGCAAAAGCTGTCGACCGGCGTGGACGCCCGGAACATCCGGAACATCGTGCTGCTGCGTCCGATCAACTCGATGATCGAGTTCAAGCAGATCATCGGTCGCGGTACCCGCCTATACGACGGCAAGTCGTACTTCACGGTCTACGACTTCGTGAAGGCGCACCACCACTTCAATGACCCCGAATGGGACGGTGAGCCGCTCGAACCCGAGCCAAGAGAAGAGACCGGTAGCGGGCAGCCGCCGATCGAACCGTCGGAGCCGAGGAGCGAGATAGAGCCCGAGCCGCGCGCGAAGCGCGTGAAGGTCAAGCTGGCCGACGGAAAAGAGCGACTCATCCAGCACATGATGAGCACGACCTTCTGGCACTCGGACGGAACGCCGATGTCGGCGCAGCAGTTCATGGAACTGCTCTTCGGGAAGCTGCCCGAGTTCTTCAAGGACGAGGCTCAGCTTCGCGAGATCTGGAGCGACCCGGACACACGGCGGAAGCTGCTCGATGGGCTGGCCGAGGCGGGATTCGGCAGCGATCAGCTTGCCGAGATGCAGCGAATCATCGATGCTGAGAAGAGCGACCTCTTCGACGTCCTTGCGTTCGTGGCTTACGCGTCGGCGCCTCTTACCCGCCAACACCGAGCGGAGTCCGCGAGAGTCAACATCGACTCAGAGTTCGACGAGAAGCAGCGTGCCTTTCTCGACTTCGTGCTAGGCCACTACGTCCGCGAAGGCGTGGCAGAACTAGACGAAGCGAAGCTCACACCTCTGCTCAGGCTCAAGTACCACAACTCGATTGCAGACGCAGTCTCCGATCTCGGGAGCGTGGAGGACATCCGCAGGGCCTTCAGGAGCTTTCAGAAGTACCTCTATAGAGAGGCTGCGGCGGCATGAGCGACGTCGAGGTCCAGGAGAGCGAGTCGCCGGCACTTGAACCTCTCGGTCCGCGGAAGGTTCTCGTTGACTGGGCGAACGGCCAAGACGGTTGGGCCAGAACTCTTGTCGCCGAAGTTCTCGTGACGGGTCGCCCCGTAGCGCAGGACAAGCTCGACGAGATCTACGAACTCTTCAAAACTGAGAAGGGTCTCTCGCCGGCACAGGCCGAGGAAGTTCCGCCACTTGCCACTCCCGAGGGAGGGGCGGAGGAGGAGGAACCGCTCTTGCTGGTCAAGCTCAAGGACGTCCAAGGTGTGAACGCTCTCGCTGAGGGCCACGAGATCGACTTCAACCCGCACATGACCGTGCTCTTCGGCGAAAACGGCGCGGGCAAGACCGGCTACGCAAGAGTCTTGAAGTGCGCCGCTGGTGTCAGGACAGCCGAGGACATCCTGCCGAACGCGCATGCGACTACGGCAGCGCCGGAACCGTCGGCGACGATTAGCTACAAGCTGGGGGACGAGGATCCCGAGGAAGTCGGGTGGCAGAACGAGCGCGGGTTGAGTCCGTTCACCCGCATCAGCGTCTTCGATGCCCCTGCCGTTCTCCTCCATGTCGATAACGAACTCGGTTACGTCTACACGCCTGCAGACCTGGCTCTCTTCAAGCACTGCTCAGACGCGATACGAGGTATCGCGGACTTAGCGGCGGCTGAGGTCGGAAGGCACCGCCTAACGGTCAACCCCTTCCTGCCTCGCTTCAGCCGAGGAACGAGCATCTACCCCCTGATCGAAAGCCTGAGCGCGGCGACGTCTGTCGACGATCTGAAAGCCGCAGCCGGGAAGCCGAACGGCAACGCCGCCAAGCGTCTTGATCAGCTGCGGTCTGAGATTGCCGCTCTCGGCGGCAACACGCTGGAAGAGAAGTTATTCGCTGCGCGAACCCGCCAGAGCTCTCTCCGTGACCTCATCGGGCTTGTAGCACAGGTGAGCGAGTTCAACGCTGGGGCGTACAACACCGCTCTTTCGGCGCTCGAATCAGCCCAGTCCGAGTATCGCCGAGCGAGGACGGAGCTCTTCAAGGAAGGTGATCTTCATGGAGAGGCCGACGACGAATGGCAGACGTTCATCGCAGCGGCGGAGGAGTACCGAAAGCATCTCGGCGAGGACGACTACCCGCACGAGGCTGATCGGTGCCTGTACTGCCGCCAGGTGCTCGACAAGAGCGGCGTTAGCGTCATCCAGCGCTATCGCTCATTTCTCGACGACTCTCTCGCGCGTCAAGTAACCCAGGCGCAGGAACGGCTAACAAGTCAGCTCCCTTCCTTCGACGAGGCGAGCGTCATTGAACCGAAGGCACTGGTCGAACGCTTGGGCCTGATCGATCCGCCTCCGTCGTGGCTCGACGAGGCGCGCAAGGTGATCGAGAACGCAGAACTCATTGCGAAGACCTGCGGGAAACGAAGCGCTTTGGCTGAGGCTGACTTACAGGGTGGTGCTGGGGAGTTGTCGCCTCAGCTGGAAGAAGCCCGCGCGGCCGAGGCGAAGACGATCGAAGACATCGAGCAGCAAACGAAGGATCGCGCCAAAGCGCTTGAAACCCGGCAGAAAGAGCTGGCCGAGCTGGAGGCGCGATTGGAGTTGCACAAGCAACTTCCCGCGATTCTCAGCAGTATTGAGGACGCGAAGTTTGCGGCGAAGCTCGACACGGTCGGAAAGAGGATCTCCAACACCACACTCAGGTCTCTGACCGAGGCATCGAAGGTGGCAAGTGAAGAGCTCGTCAACCACAACTTCGAGAACTTCTTCGAAGAGGAGTGCCGACTTCTACGTGCGCCATCCGTGCAACTGGAGTTCCAGGGACGTGGCGGACGCGCCGAACGGCGGAAGGCGGTCGCTCGGCACCGACCGTCCGCAATCTTGTCCGAGGGCGAGGTCAAGTGCCTGGCAATCGCGGACTTCTTGGCTGAGTGTCGGCTGCGCGGCGCGTGCGCGCCAATGATCTTCGACGACCCCGTGACGAGCTTGGATTACCGTCGTCTCAAGGAGGTAGCCAACCGGCTTGTCCTCCTTGCGGAGACGCACCAGGTCATTGTGTTCACGCACAACATCTGGCTCACAACGGAGCTTCTTTCGCGGTATGAGGACAAGAAGACCGAGTGCACGTACTACACGGTTCGTGACCAAGATGACGTGAAGGGTCTTGTGTCACATGAGGCCGGCCCGCGGCAAGACAGTCCGGCACAGCTTGGAAAGCGCATCAATGAGTTGCTGAACACCGGAAAGAAGGCCGAGCCGACTGTTCAGGAGGCCCTTGCGGAGAAAGGCTATGAGTACATCCGGTCTTGGTGTGAGGCCTTTGTTGAGCAGGAGTTGCTCGAGAAGGTCACGCAGCGCTACCAGCCGAACGTGATGATGACCCGCCTGTCGAACATCAAGGCGGACTTCATCCCCGAAGCCCAGGCGGTCATTGATCCGATCTTCGAGAAGGCTTGTCGTTTCATGGGCGGACACTCTCAACCGCTAGAACAGCTCAACATACGGCCGAGCCTCAGTGAACTCGAAACCGACTGGAAGGCGCTCCAGGATCTGCGCACGAAGTGGCTCGCTGCTGAGTAAGCGAACAGGGCCGGCGGCTAGCCGAACGCCATTGCGCTGCACACCTGCCGACCCGCATCGCATCCTTGCACGGTGGCTCGACGGTTCATAGTGGCCTAAGCGAACATGTCTGCAAGTGTCTATCAACGAACTTCAGCGCTCGCTCTAGCTCGACATTTCCCTGTAGTGGAGCTGGAGTGGTCGGTCGTTAGCGGCGCGACGGATGCTCTCCAGCGTGACGTTCGTCGCTACGCGCCACGGATCGACATTGGCATAGGCCCCTTCAACACGGCCCCGGGGCGCGATGGTGCAATTAACGAAGGTCTCCTGCCTCGCGGCTTTTGCGAACTCTTCAACGGTATGGATCCGAACCCGAATCCGCGATGCCTTCTGGCGATCGAGATCGTGTTCAACGGATCGTCAAAGCACATCATGGGAGACATGTTGAACGCCGGTGCCCTTGGTCTATACGGGATCGTGGTCGGCGCCGAGTCGGAGATGGCGAAGATCAGACGCATCGGTCAATACATCGCCGTCCTAGCGCAGCTCGAGAAGCTTCCGCCCATGTTCCGCAACGTAGTCCCGATGACGACAGGTGAGTTCGACCAGCTCATTAGATGAGGTCGTTGTCAGAAATCGGACGATGCCGTACGCTGGAAGAGGCGCCTTCCAGCGCTCGTGGGTCAAGCAGTCTTGCGAGAGTCCGTGAGTCTGAGTAGGCGCCTCAAGGGGTCCGGAGGGTTCAAGAGCTGTCCGGTTAGGTCCATTGGCCCGTTGCGCGTATTACAACGTCCTCCTTTGCACACGGGCATAGTCGGACCTACCGATCGCTCGCGAGGAGAGCGGACAGCACTCAAACCGTCGAGGCGCTGACAGGCACGAGCCCCCAACCCGCTACCGACTGCAGCTCGGGTCAACCGCCCTGGCCGATGATGTCGGCTGCTACAGAGAGCGCCTGCCGGGTAGTGAAGGATTGCCCCTCGACCCACGGTCCGGTGAGCCAAGTGACGACCGGGCTTGCACCGTCTCCGCGGATCCAGGCGACGTCCGTCTCGCCTCCCGGGGTGACGTTGTCGAACCCGACGAGCACGTGTACGCCGTGCACCGTGACGATCTGCGCCGACCCGGTGCTCCAGTCGTCGGCCCGCTGCTGGAGATCGCTGACGCTCCAAGTCGTAGGCTCTTCGCTGAGGTCGTATAGGCCGTTGGAGGCGGTGTCGTAGTAGGCCTGGAGCAGCTCGCGCCCGTCCCACTTGTAGACGTTCATGTATTGCGGCGTTACGTCCGAGGGAAGCACGACATTGAAGGAGAGCAGCGCGTCCGCCTGCGCTGCGTTCGCCACGGGCGTGCCGGCTGGTGCCGGACCGCCGAACGGAGCGCTCGTCGCGGGCGGAAACACCTGTTGCGGCG
>DATGIR010000566.1:0-2813 GCA_035295605.1 Fimbriimonadaceae bacterium
GTTTCGGAACAGCGTCGACGCACACCTCGACAATGCGGTACTCACGGGTCCTAACGGTGATCTGTTCAAGGAGTACGCCGGTGCTCTTGAAATCTTCTCAGCGAAACTGGCTGACGCCGTGACTGCCATTGGAGAAGCCGCTCGGTCTACGTCCACCGCGCTTTCCGCTCATGGATTAGGGCTTGCCGATCGCCACGCCTTGCAGGAAGCCGAATATCGGGGCCTCGTCGCAGAGTCCGAGGAGCAGGGCGGACGTGCAGCCGAACGGACCACTTTGCAGGGAGCTCTTGCCGCTGCGCAAGCGGCGGCGGCGGACCAACTGGCCAAGGAGAAGCAGCGGGCGGAACTCTCGGCAGTGCGGACCCTTCTCCTTAACAGCGTGTCCGAGCTTCGTGATCGCCGGTATCGCCTTCGCAAAGGCGTCGCCGAGCAGCTCTCGCGTCAGTTCCCGAGTATTCGAGTGAGCGTCCTCCAAGCCGCCGATCTTCAGGGATATCGGGACACCGTTGCAGAGGCTTTGAAAGGCGCTGGCGTTAAGCACGGAATGTTGGCTGATCGACTCACGCAGACGTTCCTGCCAGGAGAACTGGCGGCACTCGTTCAGGCCAATGACCGAGCGGCTCTCGTGGATCGAGCGGGCTTGGACGACGAGCGTGCCTCGAGAGTCGTCGATGCACTCAGACGGACGGGCACGTCCTATGCGATCGAAGCTGTAGACATTCACGATCGACCATCGATCGAACTCCTAGACGGTGGTTCGTACAAAGACTCGTCACAACTGTCGACCGGCCAGCGGTGTACAACCATACTTCCGATCCTTTTGACGCAGAGCGAGCGCCCACTTCTGATTGATCAGCCCGAGGACAACCTTGACAACGCGTTCGTCTACGACACGATCGTCACCGCCCTCCGCGCTGTCAAAGGAAGCCGCCAGGTGATCTTCGTCACGCACAATCCGAATATTCCGGTTTTGGGAGAGGCCGAGCGGGTCTTTGTATTCGCATCCGACGGTCATCATGCGGAGGTGAGGCGGTTCGGGACTGTCGACGACTGCAAGGACGATATCGAGCGCATCCTCGAAGGCGGTCGGGAAGCCTTCCTTCAGCGCAAGCGCCGTTATGGGCACTGAATACGAGGCGCCCGTCGAAGCAATTCTCCAAAAGCTGGACTCGCAAAATTGGTCGAGCACGCTGGATGCCGTCGCGGCAGCCGAGCGGTGGTGTCGGGGAACGGTAGTCAGTGACCGCAATCTCGACACCCTCGTCGCGCAGCTAGCCAAGTTGGCCGACCATACGAAATGGGAAGTGCGGCGAGCGCTTGCGAACGTGGCAGGACAGGTTCCACATCCTGCTTTCGAGACGGTGTTGGCTCGGCTTGTTGTCGACGACAATGCCCGCGTGCGCCAAGCCGCGGAGAGCGCTGCTTTGAGGCGACGAGACTCCAGGCACGCCAGTACGCTCGGTAAGCAGCATGTCGATCGACTCAACGCCACTCTGGACGACATTGAAGCGCGCTTCGGAGTGCGAGGGCGTGACGCGGTCAGGCGCGCGGCTGACCAAGTCGCGAACACCTTCGCGCGGGAGCTGTACCACGAGGTGATCCGGCTCGTGTCGCCGCTCGCAGTGTCAGCAGATCGTATCCATGAGCAGCTTTCAGCGGACGACGTATCGTTGATTGGCTTGCGCGAAGAGGCTGAGCGTGTGCGACGGCGGGTCACACACCTGCGATTTGTCCTGGACGCGATGCGCGCGTACACGGAGCAGCCGGCCCTCACGTTTGCGGCAGAAGATCTCCGAGACGTTCTTGAAGAGGCAGCCACTCTAGCCAAGGGCAAGAGACCCGAAGACGATGGCCCGCCGGTCGAACTATCCGTGCCGGCCAGCCTTTTCGCTGAGATCTCACGATCCCGGCTGGTACAGGCATTGACCAACATCGTCGAGAACGCAATCGAGTCGTACGACGGCCTGAGCCGAAGGGCCGCCGTGACTGTGGGCGCAGACCTGAGGGACGGATTGGTGACGATCATGATTCAGGACCATGGATGCGGCATGGCTGCCGAAGTCAAGAGAGATGCGACTACACTGTTCGCTACCAGCAAGAAGAACGGCACCGGGTTCGGGCTTCCGCTCGCGGTCAAGATTGTGGAGACCGAACATGGCGGACGGCTTGAAATAGAGAGCATGCCTGGCGTGGGCACAACCGTGCGAATTACCTTTCGTGTTGTGCATTGAGGGACCGTGACCGGAAGCTCAACAACGAAACATCGCGCGCTCATCGTGGAAGATGATGCCGAGATGGCAGAGGATCTCGCTGCAATCCTCGCGTCGCTCGGGTGGGAGCATGTCGTCGCCGCCAGCCGTGAGGAGGCTAGAGGCGTTCTACGAGATCACGAGATCTGCATCGTGTTGCTCGACCTGCAGATCAAGGACACACCGAGCTCGATCAAGGGACACGTTCAATACGGGCGAGAACTCTTGAGAGAGATCCGTCGTGGCCACGGCGAGATCTTCGGTCAGAGGTTCTGGCTGCCAGTTCTCGTCGTGAGTGGATACGCGCGCGAGGTCCCCGAAGCCGTTGAGGTCATGAGGGATGGTGCCAACGATCTCGTTGAGAAGCCGTTCAAGAGTAGCGAGGTGTCACAGAGGTTGCGCGCGGTTCTCGAAGAGTGTGGACGTTCGTCTCACGAAGCCTGCCTCGCAGGAGTCCCGCCGGCGGGGCCAAACTCCGGCGAGGATGTCGAGATCTCCATCCCTGGCGAGCGCGTCCGCCGCCGTACGGTTGTTCTGGTTGGCCAAACGAGGCTGACGGTTACG
>DATGIR010000567.1:0-3078 GCA_035295605.1 Fimbriimonadaceae bacterium
AGAGCAAAGGTCGCAATCGCGGATGGCGAGTGCGGAGAATTTATAACAAGCCTCGATATGGCGGGCGTATCCCTGACGCTGTTCTGGGTCGACGACGAACTGGAGGCCTTGTGGAACGCTCCCGCCGATAGCTCCGGGTTCCGGCGCGGTTTTGTTCATTCCGAGCCCGACCGGCTTCAGATTCCCGAGAGGGCCTCCGTTGCGAAGCAGGCGCACTCCGGGGCGGGTGGGGATTCTCGGGCGGTGTCGTCGGCTCTAGAGGGACTTCGTCGGGCCCACGCGGCGCTCTTGGATTCGGAGCGCGAGCTCGGCCAATTGGACTCGGTCGCCGGGGACGGCGATCACGGACTTTGCATGGTCCGAGGCGCCGCCGGCGCACTTCAGGCGGCCGAGCGGGTGGCCGCAGAGGGTGGGTCGCTGGCGCGGCTCTTGACCGAAGCCGGCGAGGCTTGGGCGGACCAAGGCGGCGGTGCTTCCGGCGCGCTTTGGGGCGCGGCGCTTGCTGCCGCCGGCGATGGTCTGGATGACGAGCCGGACACGTCTGCCGTCAGCCGTGCGGTCGACGCCGCGCTCGCCGCCGTTCGTCGGTTGGGTAAGGCCGAGGTTGGCGATAAAACGATGGTGGACGCCTTTGCGCCCTTTGCCGAGGAGCTTGGTCGCTCGATTTCGTCGGGTATGGATCTAGGCGAAGCGTGGCAATCGGCCGCGCTCCGCGCGACCGATGCGGCGGCGGGAACCGCTGAATTGGCGCCGCGAATGGGGCGAGCCCGCACCCACGGGGAGCGAAGCATAGGACACTGCGACCCTGGCGCGATTTCGTTCGCTTTGGTCGTCAACGCAGTCGGGCCTGGGCGGCAAAACTAGTCCAGGCTGGCGAGAAGCGCCTCGAGTTGGTCGAGGGCCTCGGGCATCGCACCCGTCGATCCGGTGTCAACCGCTTCCTTCGAGGGATAGAGGTCGTGCAAGACGATCAGCGTCTTGCCGGCGGTTTCCTCGAACGTCACTGTGGTGATGGTTTGGCCCCCGTCACCCTCATCGCTGGTCCAAACCAGGCGCGAGTGTGGTGTCACTTCGAGGTACGTGCCGAAGAACTCCATCGTCGAATCTTCGTAGGGAAATACCAACCGATACCGCCCCCCGACGCGAACATCCATTTCGCAGGAAAGCAGGTCAAGCCCAAACGATTTTGGTACCCACCACCTCCTGAATAGATCTGCCTTCGTCCACGCCTCGAAAACGAGGTGCGCAGGCGCGTCGACGGTGCGGGTGACGACGAGTTCGAGGTCGGACTTCCGCTCCACCCCCGTGGGGTTGTTCGTGGAGGTGGCCCCACCTTCTCTGCTAACGTCCACTTGCTTTCTCCTTCCGTTTCAATTCCTCGACAACGAGGTCCAACCCGTCGAAGCGCTCGGCCCAGAGCCGGCGGTACCCCTCGATCCAGGCCGCCTCTTCTTCCAGTCCGCGCAGCCCGAGCTTGCAGGTCCGCACGCGCCCAACCTTCTGGGTGCTGACGAGCCCCGCCCGCTCTAAGACGCCTACGTGTTTCTTCATGCCGGTAAGGGTCATGTGGAACCTCTCGGCAAGGGCGGTGATCGAAGCGTCCGCACGCCCGAGTTGCTCCAGAACGCCGCGCCGGGTGGCGTCCGAGAGCGCGCCGAACGAGGCATCGAAGTGGATTTGGCCATACTGAACCATATAGTTCAGTGTACAACATGGGTGACGGGATTGCAAGTGCACACGCTGCCCTGGTGGCCCAGCGGCCACAATCGGCCATGAAGCGGATACTTGTCGGCAAGGGCGGTATTCGCGCAGGTTGGAGCGTGCTGCTCTTCTTCGGGTTTGGATCCCTGCTGCTGGTCCCGCTGCTCTGGCTGGCCGGGTTGCTCGTTGGTCACCGCATTCGAGGAGGCACGGGCACGATGCTCCTTGCTCCGTCCTTCCTAGGAGAGTCGGCCCTGGCCTTGTCGATTGCAGGGGCGACGTGCCTGATGGCACGCATCGAAAGGCGTAAACCGTGGGCTTACTGGTTGGACGATAGGCATGGGCTGAAGAAGCTCGGCGTTGGGGCGCTCATGGGGCTAATCAGCCTTGCGCTTCTCGTGGCAATGTTGTTCTTTGGACACTTCATCGTCTTCGACCGGATGCTTCTCCACGGCCCATCGATGTTCCTCAACGGAGCGGCCTGGCTGGGCATGTTCTTCGTCTTAGGCTTCTGCGAAGAAGCTCTTTTCAGGGGTTATGTCCACTTCACGCTCACACGCGGTACCAGCTTCATTTGGAGCTCGGTGATCACTTCGGTGTCATTTGGACTGGCTCATTTGACCAATTCAAACGAGGGGCCCGTTGGCTTGGCAGCGGTGCTGCTGGCCGGGCTGGCTTTCTGTTGGGTGCTTCGGTTCACCGGCTCCATCTATTTTGCGATTGGCTTCCATACGACCTGGGATTGGGCCCAGTCTTTCTTAATCGGCGTGCCGAACAGCGGCCAGCTCTCGGAAGGTCGGCTTTTTCTAACCCACCCGCAGGGCAGCGAATTGTGGAGCGGAGGAAGCACGGGACCTCTCGGCAGCGTCCTCATCATCCCCATCATGGTCCTTACCGCCGCGGCTTGTTGGCGGATCTATCGTCCGACGCCGGGCCGACTCGGGCCAAAAGGCAAAACCTAGCGGCGAAGTTATGCCGGGACCCTTGAGCCTGCGCGCTGCGTTTTGAGTCTCTAGGCACCTCAGAGCGCTTCAAGTCCGCTCCTCCAGTTCCACCAGCCACACGTCGTTTGTGCGCATTGGCAGTCGGATTTCGGCTTTGCCGGTCCGGTCGACCACGACATCCGGAAGCGGCTCGGCTTCACCCGAGGAAGCCTCCCGCAGCTTGGCCAGAACATCCGGTGGCAAGTGAGCGCCCTGTCCGGCCGGTTTTCCAAGTGCCATATAGGCGCCGTAGACGTCATTGCGGTGCCAACCGGTGCCGACCCGCGACACCTTATAACTTCCCGGAGCAAGGCCCGAAAGCGACACCACCGCGTCAGGCAGCGCGGTCGGGCGGAGGTCGCGCGTGTAAAACGGATCGTTGGGCGCATCGGCT
>DATGIR010000568.1:0-2097 GCA_035295605.1 Fimbriimonadaceae bacterium
AGGCCGAAGCGCTTGGTCAGGACGTGCTCTTGTACACGCGGTTCGATCAGACGTCACCGGCCGCATTCGTCAACGCAATGCTCGATGGCCGCGCGGATGGGCTCATCTTTCTGGCACCTATCGTCGATTCGCCGGCCCTCGAGCAACTCTCCACTAAGATCCCGATCGCCATCGCCAGCGGCCTCGAGGTCCCTGGCATCCCCTCCTTCACGTGCGATAACCGGCACGGGGTTCATCAGGCGATCGCCTACCTCGTGAGCCTTGGGCATACGAAGATCGGCAACCTACACGGAAAGCTCCACCTCGTGGACGGCATCGAGCGGCTCGAGGCCTTTCGGTCGGCGATGGCCGAGTTCGGGTGCGAGGTGCGCGAGGAGTGGATCATCGGTGGCGAATTCCATCCGGTCGGCGGCTACGAGGCGGGCAAAAAGATGTTGGCGCTGCCGACTCGGCCGACGGCGATCTTCTGCGCGAACGACGAAATGGCGGCCGGCCTTCTCCAGGCGGCCTACGCAGTCGGGCTAAGCGTTCCCGAGGACCTAAGCATCGTCGGCTTCGACGACGTACCCACCGCAGCCTTGCTTCATCCGAGCCTCACCACCTTGCGGCAACCCTTCGAAGAACTCGGCGCTGCCGCCCTCAAGGCACTGATCGCCCAAATCAACGGCGACGATGCCGCGCCCCACTACCAGTTTCAGACCGAACTCATCGTCCGGAAAACAACCACGAGTCCAAAGGAGGACCCTTCCTAATGAAATCATCGCGTCACGCGTTCACGCTCATCGAGCTGCTCGTCGTCATCGCCATCATCGCCATCCTTGCCGCTATCCTGTTCCCGGTATTCGCGCAAGCCAAGCTCCAAGCCAAGCGGACCGCTGCTCTTAGCAACGCGAAGCAGCTCGGGCTGGGCGAGCTCATGTACCAGAACGACAGCGACGATCACCTGATCAAAGAGTTCTTCGGCTTCCCGCCGGACTGCGCAAGCTGGGGTTCGACCTACTACAACTGGCGCTACGCCATGGGTCCGTACCTCAAGAACACGCAGCTCTTCACCGACCAGACGAACCCGTTCGTCCAGCCTCAGTACTGGACCTCGGCGTTCACGGACGGCGTTGCAGCTGACCAGGTGAACCTGGCCTCGAACTACGCGGTGAACAACCACGTCATCGGCTTTGCCAATGGCTGGTGCGCGGGTCCGTTTACGCCTCCCGGCCTGGACACGATCGATTCGATCGCGGACATCGCGAACACGATCGAAATCCTTCCCAACCGGAGTCAGTGGAACGACCTCAAGATCGACTTCATGAGTCAAACTTGGGAGCCGCCGCCAGGCTGGTGCATCACACCGCAGGGCTCGGTGAACCCGACCTGTCCGCTGGCGGGGAACGGCCCGATCAATTCGATCATGAAAACCGCGGCCTTCGTCTGGGTTGACGGTCACGCCAAAGTGCGGCCGGTCTCGCAGACGCTTCGCCTGAACGACATGATCAGCGATGACTGGTCGTCCAACTTGGCGATCAACCCGTACAGTGGGCTGCCTTGGACCCACGCCGACCGTGTCAGTATCAGCAACTCGCTCTACCCTGAATACCGCTAGGGTTAGCTCCTTCGATCCGCCCGGAAACCGGGCGGATCGAAATCCACAAAGATGAAGTTCATTCGACTTGCTTCCGCAATCGTCATCCTATCGACCTGCCTAGTCGGCTGCAACTCCGGCACGGTGGCTACGGAATCGGTGCCCGCTCAGGAGCCCAAGAAAGGGTCGCAAAATGACGCGATCCAGAACAATCCAAAGATCCCTGACGCCGCCAAGAAGGCGATCATGGGCTCGCAGGGGCAAGTACCCGGCGGCAAGTAGGCAACGTCGCCGCATAGAGGCTCCCGGCACTTCTCATGATTGCGGGCATTCTGCCGGTTCGGATCACGGGAACGGAGGGGCATTGGCAACTTAGCCGCCACGGCACGCCCTACTTCATCAAGGGTGCGGCCGGAAGCAGCCGGCTGGACGGTCTCGTCGTCGCCGGCGGTAATTCTTTCAGAACCTGGGGCGCCGAGCAGCTTGAGCAGGCGCTCAAGGATGCCCATGCCCGTAGTCTA
>DATGIR010000569.1:0-3080 GCA_035295605.1 Fimbriimonadaceae bacterium
TGGGCGTCTACTTCTCGAACAACTCCGGCGGCGCGTGGACCACGGCGACGATTCCCTACTTCCTGCCGGTGGTGTCGGTGCGGTCTATCGACTACCGCTTCTCGCAGTTCACGTCGTACCTCTCGATCACCACCTTCGGCCGAGGCGCATGGTCCATCACCCCACCGCTGACGCCCAGCCGCGCCCCGTAACGCCCGAAGTGTTAGAATCGCCCGCGGGAGCAACGCTCCCGCGGAGGATCGGATGAAGCGCATCGTGCCTACTGCCGCAGCGACGCTGTCGCTGGTGGCCGCCGTCGTAACGGGAGCCGGGTTCGCAGCCCGATCCGTCGGAACTTCTCAGCCCCGACCAGGGAACATCATTCCAACCTTGACCTTCGCCATCGTGGGCGCCTGCCGTCCGGCGAACCCCGACAACGTCGCCGGCTACCCGAGCGCCGTCATCACAAGGATTTGGCAGGATGTGCAAGCTCAGAACCCCCCTCCGGCGTTCGCGGTGACGACCGGGAACTACATGTTCGCGAGCCCGACGCACACTCCCTCGACCGCGAGCTCTCAGCTCGACCTATATCTGAACGCGCGCGCGAACTACCAGGGCAAGCTCTACCCGGCGATGGGGAACGACGAGTGCACCGGCGCCGCCAGCTCGAACTGCGGGCCGGGAAATCCGAACGGCGAGACCCCGAACTACACGGCGTTTCTCACGAAGCTGGTGAGGCCGACGGGCCACGACGTGCCTTACTACGAGGTCGACTATCACAGCCGGAACGACGGTTGGACGGCCAAGTTCTTGTTCATCGCCGGAAACGCGTGGAATGCGGAGCAGGCGACGTGGTTGGACCACGCCCTTTCGCGAAACACCACGTACACCTTCATCGTGCGCACTCCTTCGAAGAACGACAGGGCCTTCCCGTGCATGGCGTCCGGCGCCATCAATGCCGACACCATCATCGCCAAGCACCCGTACACGCTCCTGATCGTGGGCCGCCCCCACACCTTCGCTTACTATGCCGGCCAGAAGGAGGTGGTCGTCGGCAACGGCGGCGCGCCGCTGGTGGGCTCTGTGAACTACGGCTACGTGATCGCGCGCCAGCAACCGAACCGGCAGATGACATTCACGGCGTACGACTACAGCACCAACGCGGCCGTCTCCACCTTCACCGTCAACCCTTAAATATGTGGAGCGCGAGCTTCTAGCCCGCGTCCGGACGACGCGCAATCCGGAATCTGTCCTCCCCTAGGGTGGCTCGCCCGCGGGGCGAAGGGAGGGCGTAGGCAGGGGTTCATCAATCATGCAGCGCACGACTTGCGCGTCGTCCGGGAGCCCTTAGGGTTATATCGATTGAAATGAAGAAGGGTGATTTACCGGCGCTGCATCGCGCCGCTCGATTCGGAGACTTGGCCGGAGTGGGAGCGATGCTGGAGTCAGGAGCGGACGTGAATTCCCGCTGGGGTCCAGAGCAACTGACAGCCCTCCACCTTGCCGCCGAGAGCGGTCAACTCGAGGTCTTGCAGGCTTTGATTCAAGCAGGGGCTGACGTTGACTCGGTCTGTCTACCGTTCGGTGAAAACGCGCTTCACATTGCCGCGTACAGGGGTCACACCGAAGTTGCCGCGGCGTTGTCGCGGTCGTCGGTGCCGGTGACGAGCCTCGACCTAAAGCGCCGCACGCCGCTCCATTACGCCGCTGAAGGAGGCCACGGTACCGTAACCGTCGCCGAATTCTTGCTCGCAGGTGGTGCAGGCTTCGACGAAATCGATGCCGAAGGCGACTCGCCCCTGATGCTCGCGGCTCTACGATCGAGCCTGGCGATGGTTCATCTACTGAGTCGTTTGGGTGCGGACCCGAGTCATACCAACGCGTATGGTCAAACTGCGGTCGACATCGCGATGCTCCAATTGGACGCACTTCCGCGAATCGGCCGCGGTCGGACTCGTCGGGTTCATCCCGACTATGTTTACATTGAGCGCGACGTGATTGATATCCTAAGGCTAATGCGGCTCTGAATGATGGTCCGTGAGGTATGGGCAAAATACGTCGTGTTCAAGTCCTCGGCCCTCGCTATCCTGGCCGCATCCAGCGCGGTATGCATCTTGGCGTGTGACCACGGACATCCGGTCGTAACCCACCCCGAGGTTGGTGTGTCGGGGGCGCTCAATCTCGGAAATTACAAGCGACTAGATGCGGCTGGTCGGAGAGTCGCGTTGAACGCGGTACTCCTTGATCGACGACCGGCTGATGCCCGCGCTCTCACCGATATCCTTCTTTGGGAGCCGGTATCAGGCCAAGCGTTCAGCGCCGCCCTGTGCCTGGGACATCAACCCCCATCGGAGCGCGACCCGATTGTCGAGGCGAGGGCAGACGCAATCCTCGCAAAGCACGATGGAGATGAGCTGCTGGCGACAGCCCTTGCTGGAGCGGAGTCTGGACCCACGCAAGCAATCTTAGGCAGGCTTGCTTCGAGTCCGCGACGCGACGTTCGAATCGCAGCTCTCAAGGCTCTCGGCAAGACCGCCCAGGCTACAAGCGAAATCCGACGCATCGATACTTCCAAGGGTCCTGCGCGGTGAGGCTGCGCCCCCCAACCGGGCCAAGGCTCAGCGAGGTGTGGCCGGCCGACGCGCTGGGCGTCGACTACGCTACGTGATCGCGCGCCAGCAGCCGAACGGGCAGATGACGTTCACCGCGTACGACTACGCGACGAATGCGGCGGTCTCGAGCTTCACCGTCAACCCGTAGGTCCCGCACCTGGCGACAACAGCTCCGCCGGAAGCGTGGGAAGAGGCATGAAAGAAGCGACTTTGCCCGTCCCAGAAATCGGACTCATCGCCGCGACTCGCGGCATGGCGGGCGCGGGCGCCGCGCTCTTGCTCGCCGACCGCCTCAGCCCTAAGAGCAAGAAGATGCTCGGTTGGCCGCTGTTTTTGGTCGGCGCGCTGAGCACGGTCCCGATCCTGATCGACGTCATGCGGCGGAGCGGACGAACCAACGGCGACCCGATCGCCACCCCTCCACCGACCAGCCCGTTGTAAGGGGAGACTGGTTCGGGAAAGCCGGACTCGGTAACCTGCACCGCATGG
>DATGIR010000570.1:0-9180 GCA_035295605.1 Fimbriimonadaceae bacterium
ATGCCGGGATACGGCTCGCTCATCCGCGGCACGGAGATGACGTCCTGCCGGTCCGACTTGCCTTTCTCGGCAAAGCCGAGTAGCGCGGCTTTGGCTACCGGAAACTTGCCGGCCATCAGGTCGGTCATCGTCACCCTGCTATCGTACAGCGCGGGCACCCAGTGATAGTCGATGTACGCCCGGGTGAGCGTCAGGCCGTCCTTTTCCTCCGCCTCTTCGCCGGCGAACCAGTCGGGGATCCAAGTTCCGGATGGGGACAACGCTTCCGCAAGCCGGTCTCCCATCGAGCCACGCTCGTGCCACTGCCCTTGGGCAGTGCTCGCCGCCCGCACGGTCCCCAACTCCCAGCCCTCACGTGGATGGGAAATGAGCGCCCCGAGGCTCACATACCGCTTATCGCCGAACACGTCGCCGTCGGCGGCAACGGCCCGGCGCATCACCCCGAGAAAGATCGACTGATTGGCGCCCACCTTGCGGTCGAGGCACCACTTGAAGAATTCCGGATCGTCCGGCAGAACGGTTTGCGGCCCTGTCGGAATCAGGTGGCCGTCCTCGCACGAGAAGTCGACGTCGACGCCGATCGCCTTGCAGGTCGGCGGGAGTTTTGAGAGGAGCTTCTTCAGTGCGTCGCGGCTTACGACCTGCGTCCGCTCCGGCGGGTTGACGTTCAGCGCCGTCCAAGATGCGGGCGCGGGCTTCCGGTCGATGCCGGAGATATCCACGACGACCACGTCCGGGTCTCGGTGCGGCCGAATCGCGAGGACGCGCTGAACGGAGTAGTAGGCGATGTCTTCCAGCCCGTCGTGGACCGGGGTGAGGCCGAGAACCACGTGTTCGGCAAGCACTGCCAAAGCCAAGATGACGGCAAACACGGTGGCCGCGCCGACCGCTCGCTTGCGCCGCTCGACCTGGGATTCCGCCATAGGACCGAGGGGATTATAGGCGGGTACGGGCGACGGCTACGGTAAGGCGATCTCGAACAGTTCCGCAGGACCCTGCGGCGCGAATGTCACCTCACCGAGCGCCGCCGGCAAGAGATACACGTCCCCGGTTCGGGCGAAAGCGGCGCCATCTGGAGTCTTGAACTCGCCGGCGCCCTTCGCGCACACGACGGCCCGCGGTTCGTCCGAGACGCCGACCGTAAACGGCGCACTTCCGGAAACCCGCCATAGCTTGAAGTGCGTGCAATCGAACATCCGCTCGCGTCGGGGATTCGCCTCCGATTCGACGATGGGCGTCACCGGCAGCACCGGGCCCACCGAGAAGTCGGTGCTGCGAATCGCGTTCTCGATATGTAGCTCGCGCGCCTGGCCGGTTTGCTGGTCGACGCGGTCCCAATCGTAGAGCCGAAATGTGACGTCGCTGTTCTCCTGAACCTCGAACACCACGACTCCCCCGCCCAGCGCATGCACGGTTCCGGCCGGAATGAACAGACCGTCGCCCGACTGCGGGTTAAACCCTGCCAGGTGCGCCTCGGCGCTCGCTCGGTTCAGGTGGCGAAGCTCGTCGGCGGATGTGCCGGGCTCCAGGCCCGCGTAGATCTTGCTTTCCGTTTCGGACTGGAGCACGATCCAGGCTTCCGTTTTCCCCATTTCGCCGGGGGGCAGCAATTCCGGCTGCTCGTCGGTCGGATGCACCTGGACCGAGAGCATCTCCTGGGCGTCCAAATACTTCAAAAGAAGCGGAAAGTGTCGGTATTGTCCGGCATAGCGCCCGAGCATGCCAAGCGGGTCCGCCTTGATCAACTCGCCGATCGTCTTCCCTTGCAGCGGGCCGGCGGCAACTAGGCTCGGATTATCCAATCGATCGCTGAGAATCCATGCCTCGCCGATTGGACCCGAACCGGGAAGTGGCGCCGCCTGAATCTGCTCGAGCTTCCGACCCCCCCACAAGCGGTAATGGAAGATGGGCTCGAAGCGGAGCGGATAGAGGGTCGATCCCACGTTGGTCACCAAATCTGGGTTAGTCTCCGGTGGTCTGTCCGGTCGTCGCCGACTCCGCTCCAGACGCCCCGGCCGCAGCGCGGCGGGCCTGGCCCTTGGCGGCTTGGGCTACTCCGCCACCGCCGCCCCCGCCCGCGCCCAGCACGCTATCCGAATTCCCCACCGGCGTCAAGCCGCCCGCGGCGGGGGATCCCAGCGGCGCGATTCCGGCCCCACCGGTGGGCGGGGTTGGGCCGCCTCGCTTGGCCACCGGAGGCGCCGCCATCTTGGGGGGTTCGGCGGGCTGCGTGCAGCCGGCTACCAGCAGCAGAAGAAGAAATGGGATGGCTCGCATGTCTAAAGCATAGCCGGGCACGCGCCCTCTATGATCTACCGTTAAATCGAAACCGGGTATTAAGGGGCATGACCTCCGCGATCCTCCTCGCCTTCCTATACGCCGGAGCCGCCTCCGAGCTCCCTCAGCTTTACACGCAGGGGAACAAGGTCCTGGATCCGCGCGGCCATCCCGTCGTCCTGCGGGGCGTCAACGCGGCCTGCATGGAGTGGTCGTCCGACGGCGAGGGTCACCTGATGACCACGATCGAGACCGCGGTCAACGCCTGGCACGCCAACATCATCCGGCTGCCAATGTCCGAAGATCGATGGTTCGGCAAGGCCGACGAGCAGAAGGACGGGGGCCTCGCGTATCGCGCGTTGGTCAAGCGCGCCGTGAATTACTGCTCCGATCACGGCTGCTATATCCTGTTGGATCTGCATTGGAACGATGCCGACGAGTGGGGCAAGAACATCGGCCAACACGTCATGCCCGACATGCACAGCCTCGAGTTCTGGCGTTCATGTGCCCGCGAGTACCGGAACCAGCACGCGGTTTTGTTCGACCTGTACAACGAACCCCACGATACGACGTGGGACATCTGGCTCAAAGGTGGCGACATCGAGGAGAAGCGCGGTGTCGGCGCCCGGCAGGGGCGTTTCGTGCCGGTGAAGTACCACACACCCGGCATGCAGGCCATGCTCGATGCCGTCCGGTCGACGGGAGCACGCAACGCGGTGGTGTGCGGCGGGCTCGATTGGGCGTACGACCTAAGCGGGTTCCTGAAGGGATTTCAGCTCAAAGATCCGCACGGCCGCGGCGTGATCTACGCATGCCACACCTATCCAATCAAGGGCGACACCGTCGACAAGTGGCTGACCAAATTGGACGCCGCGCTCCCGACGATTCCCGTCATCATGAGCGAGTTCGGCGCCAACAACCGAGGGGCGACCGCAAACCAGCCGAACGCCTGGGTCGAGCGCGTGGTCCGCGAAATGGAAGCCCGGCACTGTAACTGGATCGCGTGGGACCTCCACCCCGCCGCAGGGCCTGTACTCATCTCGGACTGGAAATACACGCCGACTCCGAGCTTCGGCAGCATCGTCAAGGCCGCCCTGGCGGCCAAATAGGGCGCTCTCAGACCCGGTTGATGGTGGACTTTAGCTCGATCGTGGTCACGCTGTAAGGCGGGGCATCAAAGTAGACCGTGCCCGGGCTCTTCGTCAACGCACTCTTGATCGGGCTCGAGAACTGCTGATCGACAATGGTGTAAGCGTTGGCAATGTTAGGCGTGAATCCGGGGAGCTTGATCGTGAAGGGCGTGGTCCCCTGGGTCTTGTTGATGACCACAAGGGTGATTCGGCTCGGCATCGAGAGGATTCCCCGGTCCATCGCGGCATAGACGGAGTTCTGGGACGGCGTTTCGCCGCTCACACCGAGGCCGAGCGAACCGAAGCGCGACCCTGCCCCATCGAAGTTGATGAAGGCGTTGAAGCCGGCCACTTCGGCCGCTGCGCCGGAGTTGATGCCCCAATTCGAGGCGGCGTACACGCCGTACCGGCCAAAGATTCCCAGCACGTCGGCTTGAGCGATGGCTCCGCTGATCGCGTTGCTTCCGCCGTATTGGTATTCGGTAAAGGCCAATTTCGTGCCCGGATAGTTATTGGTAATCCGCCCGTACACGCCCGGGAGAAGATCGATCGGCTGGTTCCCTAGCGACTGGGTGATCCAGCTGTTCTCGACGTACGTCGGATCCCAAAGCGAGCGCGGCGCCTGGATTCGCGCATCGCTCTCGCCCGGGGAATCGCCGTCCCCGACGATTCGCAAGCCGTCGCCAAGCGCTTCCGGATACCAGTGAAGGTCGAGCACGTCGAGCAGCTGCTTCCCGGCCGCCGCGCCCGCCTGATTCATCCCCTGCAGATAGAAGCTTAGGAAGTCGCGGCCGTTGGCGTCGGGCGCGTTCTGAAGGCTGACGTAGCCCTCCCAGCCGTAGCTGGCCGGGCCGAAGATGTTCGTCGTCGGATAGACCGACTTGATCGCGCTCGAGTAAGCGATCGAGTCGGCGAGCAGCTCCGCGTAGGTCGTCGCGGCGGGATGGATCTCGGCGTGGGTCGACGACCAAAGATCCGGCTCGTTATCGAGTTCGAAGAAGATCGGGTAGTTCGGCTGGGCGAACTGCTTGAGGTAGTTGACGCACTCGTCCTGATAGACGTAGGCGTCGGTGACGTCCGGCGGATAGACGTATTGCCCGCCCGGCTTGGAGGCTACGTCGATTCGGAAGCGGGTTTGGAGGTAGTTCGGCCCGGAATTCCGAACGTCCCCCGGTGGATTCTTGTCGGCCGAGACATAGCCTGCCATCGGAATTGTAACGAGCGGGATCGCGCTCGAGCCGATGACGGCTTGTATGAACGTTCGTTGAGCCCAACCGGATTCGTCGGTGGCCCCCATCAGGCCGTCGTTCTCGTAGTACCAGTCCGAGCCGGCGTTGCTCGCGTTGTTCTCCCAGTTGTAGGCGGTGAGGCGGTTACCGCCCTGACGGGCGAAGGTGTACCCGTAGCCGAGGCCGCCCCAGTTCGTTCCGGCCGTGCTCGGCGGGTTGATTCCGTAGATGTACGGCGAAATCGGGGACCAAGCTCGGGTGTTGACGGTGACCGTCGTGGCCGGATTCATCATCGGCGCCACGTTCACCTTGATCTGGTCGAGGTAGTAGACCGGCTGGGCATGGGCCACCGTGCCCTGAATGAAGAAGCCGTCGAAGTCGCCTCGGACGCCCACACCGAGCGCGCTGAGCGGAACGGTGACGAGCTGCCAGGCATTCGCAAGCGGCGGCGGGATGGCGTACGAAGCTTGGGCGACACCGTTTGCGGTGCCGACGAGGGCGAGTTGCTGCCCGCCCGTCGAGCCGCCGTGAATCCAAAACGAAACGGTGCTGTAGAGGGCGCCGTCCTGCGGAGCGTGGTGAAGATAGAAGCCGTCATAGGCATTTTGCTCCTGCACCGAAATCGAAAAGAGCCCGCTCTGAACCGGGCTGAGATTGGCGAGATTGACGGAAGCCCAGCTCCAGTTCTGCCACCCGTTGTCGAGCATGTCGTCGTAGGCGGTTTGCTCGGTCGCAGGGGTTAAGGTTTGAACCGAGATGTCGTCGACGTAATAGACGCCCTGCGCGGCGCCGCTCCGGTCCTGAAGCCAAAAACCGTCGAAGTTGTTCGCGCCCCATACGCCGATCGCCTTGAGCGGCACCACGACGCGCGTCCAGGTGTTGGCTTGAATCGGCGGCAGCGGGTAAGCGGCGTTGGGCCCGCCATTCAGGGTTCCCTGCACCTGGAGGAGTTGGCCTCCGGTCGAGCCGCCGTTGACCCAAAAGACCAGGGCCTCGTAGCCCGCCGCGGACTGGCCGTTATGGTGAAGGTAGAGGGCCTGGTAGCCGCCGGTTTCGGTCACCGCGATCGAGGTATTCCCGGAGTGAACCGGACTCGAATTGGAGAAGTTGACGGATGCCCAACTCCAACTCTGCCAAGAGTTATCGAGCTGGTCGGAATAGACGCTTTGATCGCCAAGCGCGCTCGCCGTCAAAAAGAGCGAACAAACAAGCCAAACCCACTTCATTTTGCCAACCACAGAATTACGGCCCCCTGGAACGGATACTGACAGTATCGTTAAATCAAGCGCAACCGGGCGAGCCTTAACCTGGTACTAGGTCCTTGTCCCCAAGCGCCGATACGAACCATCCGGCGGATCAATCACGACGCTTAGGTAGTGAGGTTGCAATGAAGATGGGGCGATCTGCGCAATCATCCGGAGGGGCGAAGACGTATTGGAAAGAACCGCCCTCCGCAAAGATGACGAAGCCCACCCGCACCCTGATCGGCCTGATCGCCGGCTCGGCCGTTGCCGCGTACCTGTTCGGATGCGGCGGAGGCGGCTCGAGCGTCGATCGAGGCTCCATCGCGCCTGCCCCTCCCCCTGTGTGCAATTCGCTCGCGGTGACGCCCAAGCTTCAGACCGGGATTCCAGGTGGAGGACGCCCCGGCATTTGGGTGCCCCCTTCCAGCATCGCCCACCCCGGGGATGCGGGGGTGCGGGCCCACACAAACCATCTGGTTCTGCTCCGAGCCGCCGGAACCCGGGGGAACGGCCCGAGCGGCTTGACTCCCGCCCAACTCTCGAAGGCTTACGGCGTCCCCGCCAACTCGGGGAGCGGCGCCGTCGCGGTGGTCGACGCCTACAACTATCCGACCGCGCTCAACGACTTCAATCACTTTTCGCAGACGTTCGGGCTGCCCACGGAGAGTTCGGCCGATGCGACCGCGTCGACCAACCTCGTCTTTCAGGTGGTTTACGCCTCCGGCGCGGCGCCGACCGACGATGCCGGTTGGGGCCAGGAGATGGCGGTCGACACTCAGTGGGCCCACGCGATGGCGCCCCGGGCGAAGATCTATCTCGTCGAGGCGGCGTCCGCCAGCCTGTCCGATCTAATGGCGGCGATCACCGTGGCGAAGCGCCTGCCGGGCGTCCGGCAGGTGGGAATCAGCTTTGGATCTCCCGAGGACGCCTGCTCGCTCGCTAACTACGACAGCATATTCGTACAGAACGGAGTTGAGTTCTTTGCCGCCGCCGGCGATACGAGCGGCGAGCGGGACTTCCCGGCAGAGTCGATGAACGTCGTCGCCGTAGGCGGGACGACCCTCACGGTCGCCCTGGACGGAACTTGGATGAGTGAAACGGTGTGGACCAGCACCGGAGGTGGCCCGAGCAAATTCGAACCCAGGCCGATCTTCCAGGACGGGATTCAGTCGCTGGTTGGGGCGTACCGCGGCAACGCCGACCTCGCCGCCGTCGGCGATCCGAACACGGGAGTTTCGGTGTATGACAGCTTTGCCTATCAGGGCGCGAGCGGCTGGCAAGTATTCGGCGGTACGAGCGCGGGAACGCCGATCATCGCCGGGATCGCCAATGCCGCCGGTGCAACCCGAGCCGGCTCTCAGGCGCTTAACGCGAACCTGATAGCGCATCTGGGAACATCGAGCTTCCACGACATCACGCAGGGGTCGTCGTCGACGTTCTCGGCCGCGGTCGGGTGGGACTTCCCCACTGGGGTCGGCACCCCCAACGGCTTGAGCGGTTTCTAGCAGACCGCCGTGACTTGGATCGCAGTCTCGGACCTTCGCAACTGGGTGCTGAAGGAGCCCCTCTTCGATTGGCTGGACCGGTTCGGCGAGGTCAAGGGGTATCGCAAAGACTCGACGTCCGACGCGTACCTGGCCGCCGCCGATTACGGAGTCTTCGTCCGCGATCAAGGAAATCTGTTCGAGGAGCACGTGCTCGGGCTCATCCGAGAGCGCATTCGGGTCGAGTCGATCGAAGGCGCCCGCGGCAATCATCAGACCGCCTACGAGCACACGCTTCGGCTCATGAAGAACGGCTCCGACGCCGTCTACCAAGGGCTGGTCCGAGATCCCGAACTCGAGCTCTTCGGCGTTCCGGATCTGATCATCCGCGGCTCGGCGTTGGAGCGAGTCGTGCCGGGGACTCTAGGCGAGCTGGAGCCGGGGAGCTACTACATCCTCGATATCAAGTTCGAGGGGCTGGACTTGAACAAACGGGGCGACCTGAAGGCCAGCCACGCGTGGGAACGCATTCAGCTTGCGCTCTACGAGCGCGGCCTTGCGGCGACGCTGGGCCGAACGCCGGGAAAGGCGTTCGTGCTCGGAAGGCACATCGTTTCGGCGGACGAGCGTGGCGGTTGCTTCGACCTGATCCCGTGGGTTGGGCCGCTCGACGAAAAGGGCATGGAGCTTGTGAGAGACGGGCTCGCCTGGCTTCGCGACCTGACCGAGCACGGATTCGAATGGTCGCTCGACCCACCCACCGATCCCCGGCTCCGCCCGAACCCGAAGAACAAGCAGGACGGCTCCTGGCACGCGGTAAAGAAGGAGCTCGTGGCAGAACTCCCGGCCACCCCCTGGGACGGACCCAAGGTGCAGCCGGAGCGCATCGAGGCCGCGCGAGGCGATTGGTTTGAAAGCCGCGGCCTCGAGTTCTTCGTCGACTTCGAAACGTTCAATTCGATGAACGACGACTTCTCGTCGCTCCCGGCGGCGGGCGGGCGACCGATGATCTTCATGATCGGGTGCGGCCACGAAGTAGCCGGAGGCTGGGAGTTTATGGTTTGGACCGCCCGAGAGGAGAGCTACGACGAAGAGCGTAGGATCATCGGCGAGTGGCTCGCCCACATGGATGCGATCAGGCATAAGCTCGCTCCCAATGCCCCAGACCCGCTCATCTATCACTGGCACGACCACGAGGTCAAGGAGCTGGCCAAGGCGTCAGCGCGCCATCGCGAGCCTTCGTGGGAAGAGATCAACTGGTTCGACCTACTTTGGCGGGTGTTCAAGGCCGAGCCGGTGCGGATCGCCGGAACGGACGGCCACAGTCTCAAGCCGGTAACTCGCAAGCTCGTGGAGCTTCAACTCACCGAGACCCAATGGGAGGACGGACCGGTTTCGGACGGCCTTGCGGCGATGACGGCAGCTTGGTCGTGCTATGCCGAGTCCCGGGATCGCGGCCTACCGGTTCACGAGGCGCTCACGTTTCAGGGCCGAAGCCTGATGCGCGAGATCGAGAAGTACAACGAGGTGGATTGTCGCGCAATGTGGGAGATCCTTTCCTACCTCCGCGAGCACCACTAACCGATTGAGCAGCACTGTGATTCAGTACACTCCCTCTATGAGCGCGCCCGATCGAAAGTTCCTATGCGGCGGTGCGTTCGCTCAGCCTGAAGTGAAGGCAATCATGCTTGACGAGTTGCGGGCGATGGACACATCCCAGGTTGTCGCAAAGATGCCCTCCGTTTCCGAGCTTCGCCACCTGCTGACGCCGAAGCCTATGACCGGGCTGGTCGAGTGGTACCGCATTTGGATGCGC
>DATGIR010000571.1:0-2533 GCA_035295605.1 Fimbriimonadaceae bacterium
TTGGAGAAGGTGAGCAACCAGCCTCGCTCGGTGCCGGTAAGGGACGGCAAGGCAACCCTCTCGGCCCTCCTCCCGAGGCAAGCCGTTTCGCTCTTCGTGGTGGAATGGTGAGGCCGGCCGCATGAACTTAAAGTCGGAGCGAGTGACGCTCCGTGCCGGTTTGCCCAGAAGGGTAGTCGGGTTTGTACTCGTGGTGGGCGGACTCGTCTTCGCCGCTTCGGGCGATCCTGTTCCATCCGGTTCGCGGTTGCGTCTCGGAGTCTGCCTACTTGTCGCCCTGATGGGCGCGGCGATGATGTCGCTCACCGACCGGCTTAAGCTGGACTTTGTCAAGAAGCGGTACCTGCGGGTCTACGGCTGGGCGCCGTTCGTGCATTTCCGAGGGGGCTCGTTCGACGACCTAGAGGGGATTTCGATTCACCACATGGCCCGCGGAGCAGGCGAGGCAGTGGGCAAGGTATCGCTCGTGGTGTTCCTGAATTGGGAGCACCACGACCTGCCGCCGTTCGAATTGGCGACTTACTCCGAAACCAGGATGTATTGCTCCGACGAAGGGCGGCTCGTGACGCTGAGCAAGGCGAAGCCTGAGGACCTCGTGTCGGGAACGGTCGCCGCGGAACGGCGGGCGGAGCAGTTTCGGGAGCGGTTTGGATTTCACCGCCTCTCGACTTAGCTGTGACCAGCGGGTCCACAATGAACCGGCGTGAAACCCCGGATCATGTACATCGAAAGGAAGGAGGAGAGCCTCAACGGCCCGGCCCGAATCGGTCGGGTTTCGTTCTCAAAAACCGGCCGGACACTCTACTATGGCGGCAAGAGTTTCAAACCGGAGAAGTGCGGAGATGCGAATTACTTCGAGGTCGAATCGGGAGATCGTTTCTGGATCTCCGGTTGTAAGAAGCGAGGCGGCGACCGCCTCTACGTCTCCAACTTGCCAATCGAAATCGACGAAGACGCCCGCGACGAATACTGGAACAAGATCCGCGGCTGGCCGACGAGAACGATCCGGGATCGGGTTTGAGCGCGCTAGCGCGGCATCCCATAGCGCTTAGGGTGCATGGGTAGTGGCCGGATTGTAGATCGTTTCCGGGACGCAGAGAAGACCCTAGCGGTGTAGCGACCCCGGGGTGATACAGTGGCCTTGGGGTGAGAATCGCGTGAGCATCAATCGGCCGCTCGAGGATCGAGTTCGGCGAACCCGCTCGCGCCGAGTCCGCTGGGCGGTCTGGCTCCTCGTCATCGTGGTGGCCGGCGTTTACTTCGCGCTTAAGGCGAACGCCGGCACTCCCGTCCAGACCGTCAAACCCCATTGGGCTACGGTCGCCGAAACCATCGCCGCTTCCGGAACGGTTTCCGGTCACGCCGAGAGCACGATGGGCGCCGACGCCCAAGGCACAGTCACGTCCTTGTTGGTCGACGAGAACTCGATAGTCAAGCGCGGCGATCTCCTCGCCGTCGTCCAACCGCGCACGGCTCAGGGGCAAGTCGAACAGGCCGAAATGGCCGTAGCCCGGGCCGAGGCCCAGGTGCGGCAGGCTCAGGTGGGCGCCCTCCCGCAGGAGGTTCGCGCCGCCGCCGCCCGGGTCCGCGACGCAGATGCCGGCATCGCCAGGGCAAAGATCGCCCTGGACCGCGCCCGCATCGCGATCGACCAAACCGCCAACGCCATCCAGCGCGCCGGCTCCGCACTCGGACGCGCCCGTGCCGCCCGGAGCCAAGCCGTTACCCGCCGCGACCTCGCCCGCAAGACGCTCGCCCGCACCCGGGCCCTCGTCACCGAAGGCGCGCTTCCGACGTCGCGGCTAGACGAGGACCAAGCCGCGATGAGCGTCGCCGAAGCTACTGTCAACGATTCGGACCAGGCCATACGCGTCGCCCAGGACGACGTGAGCCAATCTCACTTCGACGAAACTTCGGCTCAGGCCGCCCGAAAGCAGGCCGCCAGCGACCTGGTTGGCGCGCGCGCCCTGCGCGATGCGGCGCAGGCTGACCTCGACCGCTTGCGCAGCCTCCCCCGCCCCCAGGACGTCTCGGTCGCCCGGGCTCAGCTCACCGAAGCGGGCGCGGCCCTGGAGACCGCGCGGAAGGCTTCCCAGAACACCGAGATCAGGGCGCCCTTCGACGGCATCGTCACCGAGATTCTCGCCCGTCCGGGCACCCTTTCGACCGCCGGCGTTCTTCGTCTCGTGGATTCGGGCCACCTCGAAGTCAAGGCCGACGTCGACGAGACCAACCTCCCTCGCCTTAAGGTCGACGACCGGGTGATGCTGGCCACCAGCGATGCGCCCGACCGTCCCGTCGACGGCCGCCTGCTCAAGCTGAGCTCACGCGTCGACCCCTCCAAGGGTACCGTGGAGGTCGTCGCCGTTCCCACCGACCCGAACTCGCGTCTCCGCCCCGGACAGCGGGTCGATCTCACGATCGTCGTGGATCCCAACGCGCGCCGCCTGATGGTTCCTGCCACCGCCGTTCGCCGACAGGCCGACATCACCGGGGTATTCGTCGTCGTCGGTGGACGGGCGCATCTTCAGAA
>DATGIR010000572.1:0-2679 GCA_035295605.1 Fimbriimonadaceae bacterium
ACTGGGAGTCGGCTATCGGCACGTTGAACAGATAGGACTGCCGGTAGTACAGGGTTTGACCTGGGTCCTTCACCGACGCGGTGGCCGAAATTGGGAGGTCGGTCGCTTGATCGACCACGATTTCCGCATGATAGTCGTCCGCCGCTCGGTCGAGCGTGACCGCGTAGGCGGGCCGTCCTTCAACCGGTGCATGGTTTAGCACCTGAACCGACCTTGGCGAACTACCCCCCATGTTGATCGACTCCTCGGCGTAGTCGAGGGGATCGCGGTATTCCTTTGTGTCCGGGTCCGAGGCTTCCGTAGCCCGCACCGAAGCGTGGTCAAGCTGATGCCAATCCGTCATGGTAAGCCCGTCCCGCTTGATCAAGGTGAGCGCCAGCGGCACGCTCTTTTGAACGTCGTAGCGCCACATCCCGGCCCGATAGGAGATGCGATCGAACATGATCCATCGCCCGGCTGGAGTCCGGCGCCAGTACTCCTCGACCATCGAATCGGCGTGCCGGATCGCGGCGCCGATGCGCTGAATCGATGCCGCCGCCGCGTTCCGCGGCCAGAGCACCGCCAACGAGATCCCGCCGACGGCGAAAGCCGCGGCAACGAGCGCGGCTCTGCGCCACAGCGCTGGCCGGACGGCCCCGCTGGGTCGCCGGGCGCACACGCCGAGCGAAGCCGAATACGTGGCCATCAATCCCTCAAATCTGCTTTCGTTCACCGGTTCACTTCTTCGCTCGTGAGTAGAGTCCATGCTTGACCGAAGGCGGCGCGGGCACGTTGGAGAAGGCTATCGATTGCTTCAGGTTTTCTAGCTAGAACCTTACCAATTTCGGCGCTGGAGAGACCGACGACGTACTTCAGGGTGAGCACTTCCCGGTGATCCGGGCTGAGCGCCTGCATCGCATCCGCGACGAGGGCGGCATCGTCGCTTCGCACGTCGAATCGGAATGACGCGTCGTGGTCAATCCCCGGTAGGCCGTGCTGCAAGCGCCGAAGCCGATCGGCGACCTTCCGCCTCGCCATACCAATCATGTAGAGGCGAAGCTCCTTCCGACGGCACGGATTCGGTAAAGCCTGCACTACCTCCATCGCGATGTCTTCCGCCTCTTCGCGCTGATGGAGTCGCGCCATCGCGTACCGAAACACCGCGTCCAGGTGCTCCATCGGATCATCGCCCTTGCGTGTTCGCGTCCAGTCCAAGGCCAAGCTCATCCTCTTTCCTCGAGCAACGAGACTTCGATTTGGCGGGGCCGAATCCATCGCGTCTCTTAGATATTCCCTCGGCCGCTTGTTCCAGAGACCCCTTAAAGCGTATAGGCGTACAATCGAGCCAAGTGTGCTCATGAAAATTCGTTGCCTAATCGCCGCCATCGGGTTGCTTTGCGTTGCCGTCGGTTCGCCCGCCCAGACTCCTCCGGCGGCCGCGACCGGGCCGGGTCTCCTTCAACGCACGCTGAGCGGCGAGTTTGGCGAGCCCGTTATCCGATACAACGAGCTCCCGGAAAACTACAAGGCGGTCGACCTCAAGCTCAACACCCTTGATCTGGAGGAAGCGTATGGCCTCATCGGTGGAATCGGGGACGACCTGAGAGGACGCTCCGCGGATCTCGTCCAGCGCGCCATCGCCTACCTCACCGTTTACTGGGACACCGGTCGGACCGCCGGCTGGAACGGCGTCGAGTACATTGTTGCCTACCGGGTCGAGCTACCCAAGGGCCTCGCCGGATATGGCTCTTTCTCGCCGGCGGCGCCCGCCAATCCGCTCGCGCTCCAAACCCTGCGCCTGCGCCTGATTAGGTTGGATCAGGTCTCGAGCATCACCCCCAGACCGGACCTGACGAAGTCCGGCTGGCTCGCGCTCGTGGACGACGTCTCACGACCCAAAACCGGTGGCGACGGAAGCCGAACCGCGGCCCTATCGAACGTCAAGCAGGCCGCCCTGGCCGCGCTCATGTATTCCAACGACTTTGACGACCGGCTGCCAAACGCCTTCAGTATTGGCCAGGCCAAGTCGCGGCTGATGCCCTACTCTAAGAACGCAGAGATCTTCAAGACGCAGAACCCGAGCGGCGGGGCGCTCCTCTACAACGTCAACCTTGCCAAGGTTGTCATGGGAGATATCCCCAACCCTGCAGCGGTGCCCCTGTTCTACGACAGCAAAGCTTGGCCCGACGGTTCGCGCCCGGTGGCGTTTGCGGACGGGCACGCAAAGATCGTGACCTCGGACGAGTGGCCGGCGGTTGCCGCCGAGTTGGCACGCAAGTATAAGCCCAAGCCGGCGGCGCCGCCGGCCAAGACCGGCAAGCCGAAGCCGGGGAAGCGGTCCCCCTAGCAACGCCGCATAATAGAGCATGGATGCCCCACGCCGGCTTCTGGGAAAGCGATCGCGCTGGCCGATCGCTCTCGGGCTGGGTGTGGCTGTGGTCGGGCTCTGTACCTACCTACTCTTCACCCCTCGTCAATTCGGATTCGTCGGACGATATCACGGCCAGAGGGTGCCGATGCCCCGATTTGCAACGGATATGGCCAGGTCTCTGACCGACACGATGGTCGAGCTTGCCCCGAAGAAGGATCGAGCTAACCTCGTGAAGAAGGCGCATGCCGATATCGACTCGGCGATCAAAGAGGAAGAGGCTAGGACCGAGTTTTACGTCTTTAACGATGATCCCCACAAAGTGTTGGGCG
>DATGIR010000573.1:0-2887 GCA_035295605.1 Fimbriimonadaceae bacterium
AGCGCCAGAATCCGAATCGACGGGTGGTGTTCGAGGAACTTGGTCAGAGGCTTCACGAACAGCAGCATCACCACCACCGAGATCAAAACCGCGGTGACCTGGATGACCGGCTCCGGGGTCATGCCGACCGCCGTCAGCACCTGGTCGATCGAGAACACGATGTCCAGGATGAACACGTTGGCAAGCACCGAGCTCATCTTGGCGCCGCGCGGCGGATGGTCCGGCTGGGCGGCGGCGCGCTCGACGTCGCGGTACATCTCCTGGGTCGCTTTCCAAACCAGGAACAGGCCCCCGAACACCAACAGTAGGTTCTTGACGCTGACGTCATAGGTCCAAAGCTTGGCGAACGGATGGTCGATCCGGGCGAGGAAGATCACCGCCCCCAGCAGCAGCAGCCGGGAAACCGTCGCCACCACCACGCCCCACTTGTGCGCCCGACCGCGCTGCTCTTTCGGCAGGGCGCCCGTGATCAGCGTCAGCATCACGATGTTGTCGACCCCCAGAATGATCTGGAGCACCGTGAGGGTGAGGAGCGCGATCCAAGCCGCGCCGCTGCTGAGGAGGATCACTACCGAGCCTCGTACCGCGGGAGCCGATCCAGAAGCCCGGAAAGCGGCAGCCCCTCCCGGTCCTTATCGGAGAGGATGGGGTCGGCGATGGGCCACTCGATGCCGATCTCCGGGTCGTTCCACGCCACCGTGAACTGGGTGCCGGGACTGTAAACGTCCGAGCACTTGTAGGCAAACGCCGCGCGCTCGCTAAGCACGCAAAAGCCGTGGGCGAAGCCGGGCGGAATCAGAAGCTGCCGGCCGGTTTCCGCGCTTAAGGTCGTGCCGAACGCCTTGGCGAACGTAGGCGAACCGACCCGCACGTCGACGCACACGTCGAACACCTCACCAAGCACCGCGTACACGAGCTTGGCCTGCCCCCGTGGATGCTGAAGGTGCAGCCCGCGCAGCACCCCGCGAACCGATGTCGACAGGTTGTCCTGAACGAAGCTGTACGGCACGCCGTGCTCGCGGTAGAGGTCCTCGCGGTAGGTCTCGTGGAAGCTGCCGCGGCTGTCGCCGAACACCCTGGGCTCGATGACGAGCACGCCCTCGAGCGGCGTCTGGGTGACCGTCACCCGGTCGCCTCGTCGGCCAGCGTGCGCAGGTAGGCGCTGTAGGAGGTCTTGCCGAGCTTCTCGGCGGAGGCGCGAAGCTGGTCGTGATCGATCCATCCGTTGCGCAGCGCCCACTCCTCCGGGCAGCCGACCATCAGCCCCTGCCGGTGCTCGATGGCGTGGATGAAGTTGGCGGCGCCCAGCAGATCGTCGGGCGTTCCCGTGTCCATCCACGCCGAGCCCCGGCCGAGCACCTCCACGTGCAGCTTTCCCGCGTGCAGATACCGCTGGTTGAGGGCGGTGATCTCGAGTTCGCCCCGCGCCGACGGCGTGATCGAGTGCACGATGCTCGTCGCCTCGCGGTCGTAAAAGTAGAGGCCAGTGACCGCGAAGTTGGACTTAGGATGGGCGGGCTTCTCTTCGATATCGACCGCGCGCCCGGCCGAGTCAAAGGCGACCACCCCGTAGGCCCGGGGCTCCGCCACCTGATAGGCGAACACCGTCGCCCCCGCCGGCAGCTTGGCCGCGCGCTTGAGCTGCGCCTGAAGCCCTTCGCCGTAGAACACGTTGTCGCCAAGGATCAGGCAGCATCCTTCCCCGGCCAGAAACTCCTCCGCGATGACGATCGCCTGCGCGATCCCCTCCGGCTTGGGCTGAACCGCGTACGTCAGGTTCATGCCCCACTGGCTTCCGTCGCCAAGAAGCGTCCGGAACAGCGCCTGCTCGTCGGGCGTGTTGATGACCATCACGTCCCGAATCCCGGCCGACATGAGGACCGATAGCGGGTAGTACACCATCGGCTTGTTGTACAAAGGCAGAAGCTGCTTGCTGATCGCCCGCGTGATCGGCCAGAGCCGGCTTCCGGTGCCGCCGGCGAGCAGGATGCCCTTCCGGATCAAGGCTTGCTCCCGTATTGGAGCTGCATCCACTTGAGGTAGTCGCCGGAGCGGACGCTCTCCACCCACGCCCCGTTCGCGAGGTACCAGTCCACGGTGGCGGCGAGCCCCTCCTGGAAGCTCATGCGCGGCTGCCACCCGAGTTTCTTCTGAATCTTGGACGTATCCACCGCGTACCGCCAGTCGTGCCCGGGCCGGTCGGTCACGAACTTGATCTGCTTCTTGATCTCGGCCGGATCTTTGCCCATCCGCTTGGCGACCTCCTCGCAAATCAGGTGGACGATTTGGAGGTTGGGTACCTCGGTGTTGCCGCCGACCGTGTAGGTCTCGCCCACGCCGCCCTTGCAGGCCGCGAGCCAGATCGCCTCGCAATGGTCCTCGACGAAGAGCCAGTCCCGGATGTTCGACCCGTCGCCGTACACCGGCAGGTCCTTCCCCGCCGCCGCGTTGAGGATCATGAGCGGCATGAGCTTCTCGGGAAACTGGCGCGGGCCGTAGTTGTTGGTGCAGTTAGTGAGCCGGGTGTTCAAACCGTAGGTTCGCTGCCAGGAGCGCACCAGGTGGTCGGAGGCGGCTTTGGACGCCGAGTAAGGGCTGCTCGGGTCGTAGGGCGTGATCTCGCAGAAGCGCCCCTCCGGGCCGAGCGAGCCGAATACCTCGTCCGTGCCGACCTGGTGGAACAGCTTCACTCCGAGCAGCCGCGAAGCTTCCAGCAGGTTGAAGGTGCCGGTGATGTTGGCGTCCAACGTGGTCTTGGGATCCTGAATCGAGCGGTCGACGTGGGTCTCGGCGGCGAAGTGCACGACCCAATCGGGCCGGTGCCGCTCGAACACGTCGAAAACCGCATCCGCCTCGGCCAGATCAACACGCTCGAAGAAGTAGTTCG
>DATGIR010000574.1:0-3608 GCA_035295605.1 Fimbriimonadaceae bacterium
GGGGACGTCCGCGAGATCCAGGTGCAGGTCGATAAGGACAAGCTCCTCGCCTACGGCATCGGCATCACCGACGTTCAAAAGGCGGTTTCCAACGCCACCCTCAACGTGCCCAGCGGCCACGTGGTGAGCGGCGATCGCGACTACGACGTGCGCGTCCTCGGCGAGTTCACGACGGTCGACCAGATCAAGAACATGATCTTCACCGTCAACGACCCGCACAATCCCATGGCGAAGCCGGCTTCGGTGCGCCTCAGCGACGTCGCGACCATCACCGACACCGTTCAGGAGCGCACTCAGTACGGCCGCATCAACGGCCGCGACTCCATCGTCGTCGTGCTTCAAAAGGCCCGCGACGGCAACGCCGTCGACGTCGTCGCCGGCGCCCGGAGCGTGATCGCTCAGCTCACCAAGCAGTACCAAGCCGAAGGGCTCACCATCATCACCACCGTCGACCAGTCGACGCAGATCACCGACTCCCTCAACGACCTCAACTTCACCCTGTCGTTCGGCGTTTTCTTGGTCTGCCTGATCATCTACATGTTCCTGCACAACCTGCGCGGAACCCTCATCGTCGCCCTCGCCATCCCGACCTGTATCTGCATCACCCTGATCGCGATCCGGGTCGCCGGCTTCACCATCAACAACCTCACCATGCTCGCGATGTCCCTCGCCGTCGCGGTGCTGGTGGACGACGCCATCGTCGTCATCGAAAACATCTATCGCCACCTCCAGCTCGGTGAGGCGCCGCGCGACGCCGCCCTCAACGGCCGGATGGAGATCGGCGTCGCCGCCCTCGCCATCACCATGGCGGACGTCGTCGTCTTCCTCCCCATCGGCTTCACCGGCGGCATCGTCGGCGTCTTTCTCAAACCCCTTGCCCTGGGCTACGTCTTCGCGGTGCTCGCCTCGCTCGCCGTCTCCTTCACCCTCACCCCCATGCTTGCCTCGCGCTGGTACCGCAAAGGCGAGAGCATGGAGCACGCCACCGGCTGGTTCGCCTCTCGCTTCGACCGCGCGTTCGGCGCATTCGAGCGCGGCTACAGCCGCTCGCTGGAGTGGGCGCTCAACCACCGCTGGTTCATCTTCGTGCTCGGCAACGTGATCCTCCTCTCGGTGTTCTTCTTCATCTTCGGGAGCTTCATGCCCTCCGCCAAAATCGCCGGCGCCGCGATGGTCCCGATGATCGTGCGCTCGGCCATCGTGGGCGCCATCGCGATGGTATGCAACATCGTCTTCTTCCGGCGCTTCAAGCCCAAGCTCATCCTCTACGGCGCGCTGTTCGGCCTCTTCTTCCCGGTCGCCGCCATGGCCGGCGCGGCCTACCACGCCTGGAAGCAGGAGGCGGTCTTCAAGTTTGCCTTCTTCCCGAACTCGGACTCCGGCAACCTCACCGTCAGCCTCGAGCTCCCGCCCGGCTCCAACCTGGCCGCCACCGAGCGGGCCGTCGAGTTTGTCGAGAGCAAGATCAAGGACTACGAATACGTCAAGTACTACACCGCTTCCGTGGGCGCCCAGGGCGTCGGCCTCTTCAGCGCCGGCAGCCAGGGTTCCAATTATGCGGCGGTGAATATCACCCTCCAGGACAAGCTCTCCATGGCGGACCGGCTGATGTTCTGGAAGCAGCACGATCCCCATCTGCGGACCAAGGGCGACTCGATCATCAAGGGCGAGATCACCAAGCTCATCGGCCGCTATCCCGGCGCGCGGATCCTAGTCTCCGCCCCGAGCGGCTTCGGCGGCGGCGCCGCCATCCAGCTTTCATTCCGCAGCGACAACCGCGAGCTGATGGCCGCCACCGCCAAGAAGGTCGCCGACGCCCTCGCCTCCGGCGTCATCCCCGGCGTCGTCAACCCCGACCTATCCAGCAAACCCGGCAAACCGGAGGTCCAGGCGATCCCCGATCGGGCCCGCCTCGCCGACGAAGGCATCAGCGTCAACGACCTCGCGAGCTCGATGCGCACCCTCTACCAGGGCGACGACACCGTCAAGTACCGGGTCAACGGCCGCGAGTATGTGCTGCGCACCATGCTCAGCCTGAAGGACCGGAACAACCCCGACGTCGTCAACCAGTTGCCGATCGCCTTCCGGCAGGGCAACCCCGTGTTCGTGCCCCAGGTGGCCAAGCTCCAAACCGGCCAGGCCCTCGATAAGATCCAGCGGCGGGACCGGGAGGAGGAGATCATCGTCTCCGCCGACCTGCTGAACGACACCTACTCCAACGGCACCGTGCAGGCCCAGATCAACACCTGGCTCACCAACAACCACATGGTGCCCGAGGGCGTGGCCTATAAGCCGCTGGGGCAGGCGGACTCCCAGTCGCGGGAAATGGGCGGGATCATCCTCGCCCCGATTCTCGGCCTCCTCTTCGTCTACATGCTGCTGGCTTCGCTCTACGACAACCTGCTCTATCCGTTCATCATCCAGCTCGCCCAGCCGCAGGCGATGGTCGGCGCCCTGCTCGCCCTGATCATCACCAACGTCCAGCTCGACATCGTCGGCTTCATCGGCCTGATCGTGCTCATCGGCGTGGTCGGCAAGAACGCGATCCTGCTGGTGGACTACACCAACACCCTGCGCGGCCGCGGCCGCAACCGGCACGATGCGCTGGTCGAGGCTGGCCCGACCCGGCTGCGCCCGATCATGATGACCTCCTCGGCGTTGGTGCTCGGCATGCTGCCGGTGGCGCTATCGCTCGGCCGAGGTTCGGAGTTCCGGCAGTCGATCGGCATCATCGTCATCGGCGGCGTGATCCTCTCGACGATGCTGACCCTGCTGGTCATCCCCGCCAGCTACACGATCTTCGACGACTTCTCGCTGCTTATCGGGCGCGGGATGCGGCGGGTGCAGCGACTGTTCGGCCAGGGCGGCGACGACGAGCCGGCGGCTCAGCCCCCGCTCCTGCGGGAGGTCGAGGAGCCCGAGAAACCGCGGGCTTGACACATCCGAAACCGCGTGTAAGCTGAATGTGATGCTCGCGAAATGGCGCTTGAGCCTGGTCGGGTTGGTCAGCATCGGATACGTGTCGTCGGCGAATGCCGGGCAGACCGAACTGCTCGTCCCCGCTTACTTCTACCCGTCGGGCTCGGGGCTGAACGACTGGGCGCGCATGTCGGCCGTGGCACCTCAAGTGGACTTGACCGCAATTTTGAACCCAAACTCGGGTCCGGGGGCATCGGTCGATCCGAACTACGTGGCGGTCGACGATTCCTTGCGGTCTGCCGGTGGTCACGTGCTGGGCTATGTTTACAGCTCCTACGGCGCGCGCTCCCTGGCGGCGGTCGAGGCGGATATCGACAGCTACCTGGGCATGTACGGCGTCGACGGATTCTTCATCGACGAGATGGCGAGCAGCCCCGCCGATCACGCCTACTACAAGACGCTCTACAACTACATTCACGCGAAGAGTCCGAACCTGAGGGTTGTCACGAACCCCGGGACCTCGTTTGACCAGTCGTATCTGGCCGACCCGGTCGCGGACACCGTGGTGAGCTTCGAAGGTTCGGGTAGTCAATACGCGGGCTACTCGCCAGACCCATGGATGTCCGCCTACCCGGCGCGTGACTTCGGCCATGTCGTCCACACGGAAGCCGGCGTCGCGGCGATGCTGA
>DATGIR010000575.1:0-2191 GCA_035295605.1 Fimbriimonadaceae bacterium
GACATGGGCGGCGGCGGAGATCAGGAGGGTTCCCAACTCGGGCTTCTGAGCGCGAGTTCGGTCGAGCTCTTCGAGCAAGCCCTTCGGGCAGACAACCATGCCCCCACCGATAACGGCTTGGGTGCTCGGGTGAAGGATTCCGGCGGGAATGAGCTGGAACTTGTACTCCAGCCCGCCCGTGATCACGGTGTGTCCGGCGTTGTTTCCGCCCGCGTAGCGGACGACCATGTTGGCTTGGCCGCCGAGGACGTCGACGAGTTTGCCTTTGGCCTCGTCCCCCCACTGCGCCCCAACAATAACCAGCGTTGGCATCTTTGCACTCCCAGAGCGCCGGCAACATGACTTAGGCCGGCGCCTCGCTGTCGAGGATCCGCCGGCCTAAACCGTTGAGCCTTATCTCAACCTTCCTAGTATAGCGTGGTGGTGAGTGGTGAGTGGTGAGTGGTGAGTGGTGAGCACCGATCCCCGATCACCGATCACCGATCACCAGAACTGGTACCATCAACCCCTGTGAGTGAGAAGGTGCCGGCCCGCCCGGCTTGGTACAAGAACACCTATTTTTGGATTGCGGCGGCGCTCCTCTTGCTTTCGATCTCCGCATTTCTGCGGGGTCCCGACGTGATCCGCGACCCCGGCCAAAAGCGCGAAGGCGGCCTTGCCCTGTGGTATTTGGTCGCGTCGGTTGTGATGTACGTCAACGGGTGGCTCAGCCATCAACAGACCGTTCGGCTGTACCGCGAGATGGTGGGCGATGCCGAGACCGCAGAGTCGAAGCCCACGGAGGCCAAGGCGCCCGACGCGATCGCGCCGCCGAACCCGGCGACCGCCGTGCCCGAGCCCTCGACGGAATCGCAAACGACGGAGGAGACGAGATGATTACCTGTAGCTGCGGAAAAGTGATTGAAAAGGTGCCGTCCTGGATGGCATCGGTGAACGTGGAGTTCGTCTGCAACAACTGCCCGAACCGGCAGACGAAGAATATTGCGTTCGTGACCCTGGAGCCGGACGTGCCGGCGACCGAAAAGCTCGAAGTCGACGAAGAGCTTCTCGAAGAAGTGGAAGTCGAAGCGGAAGCGGAAGCCGAAGCTGAAGAACCGGCGATCGTCGCCGAACCCTAGGCGGCGCGAGTCTGAACGGGCGCGCCGGCCGTGGGCCGAGCGCTCACCAGGAGAAGGGTTCGAGGCGTTTGGTGGATGCCGATCGTCTCGAGGCAGACCGCCTGGAGGTCGCGAACCGTCCACCCCGCGTCCTCGCGAACCGTGACGTGGCCGGCCAAGTCGCCGCCTTCGTGGAACCAAACGGACGCGTCGAGCACCCCGTCCTGAGATTGGAGGAGGGCCTCGGTTTTGCGCGGATCGACGCCAGGCACACGCCGGATGAGGGCATGGGCAGAAACGTCGGCGGTCCTATCCATAGTCGTAAGAGTTGGCGCTTAGCGAGAGACTCCTCAGAGGGCGAGTCGGTCCGAAACGTGAAAACTCGCACAATTCGGGGATCAGGGATCGGGGATCGGGGATCGGGGGTTCGTGCGGAGGGCTGCGATGGCCTTTCGTACCCACTGACCCTCGAACAGCAGCGCGAATCCGAGTGAGCCGACGAGCACGAGCGGCAACCCGACCACCGCCAGGTAGCCGAATAGCCGTAGCGGAGTATGAACCCCGGCGGGGCTGAAGATCGCCAGGGTTTGCAGAATCGGGTGGTGCATCAGGTAGAGGCTGTAGGAGAACGCGCCGGCGAACGCGAGCGGCTTGACCGCGAACCACGACGAGACCGAGGAGCGCCGGGCCAGCTCGGACCGGGTTCCCTCCGAAAGCAGCGCGACGACCGTCATGGCGAGGCCGCACTCGGTGACGACCGGACTCCAGCCCGCATTCGTGCCAAAGAGACAGACCACCAGTCCGATGGCGCCGACGATCCAAAGCCAGGTTCCCTTCCGGCTCGGGGAGAGCCCGTACCAGGCGCCGACCATGCCGAGGAAGAAGAAGGAAAGGAACCAGGGGTAGAGCTTCACCCCGCGGGGGATTAGCAGCGCCAGGCAGACACTGATCACGACGGTAACCAACAGCGTGGGCCCCCAGCCGATGCGGCGCATTCCCCGAGCGAGAAAGGGGAAGAGGAAGTAGAGCTGGAACTCGATGGAGATGCTCCACAGGACGCCGTTGAGCTTGTACATCCACTCGGGGCGGACGTT
>DATGIR010000576.1:0-11743 GCA_035295605.1 Fimbriimonadaceae bacterium
CTCGAGAACGCTTTCACCCTGACCGATATATTGCAAACGCTCGCCGCGATCGCCCCCGGCGCCGGGCTTGGACTGGACGTGCACCTGAGCGGAGAAGGCGCCGATCCCCGCCTCGGATCGCTCTTTGGCGCCCTTTGGATACTTCGGTGCTACGCCTCCGCGGCCGAGTTCGGGCTGTCTCTTCTTACGGTTGCCTCCACCTCTGATATGCGCCACCCGGCGCTTGCGGCGCTGGCGCGGACTTTGACCGGCCGGGATCGATTTCATGCCGGCCGTACGGCCTTGAGCGCCGAGCAGGTGGTGTTGCACGCCGAATCAGGCGCGATCCTGGTCGGAAATCTCCTTCGATCCTCACAAGCTCTCCCGGCAAGCTTTGAGTTGGTGCACCACCGCACGTTGTCGCCAACCGGGTGGAGGGACGGCGCGGGGCCGCTGCGGGAAATGGGACCCTACGAGGTCGTTCTTCTCGGCTAGAAAAACCCGGCCCCAAGTCACGGGTAGTTTGCATAAAGTTGCTCTATGGCCGGCAATTTTGCCGGCCAATAATGTGAAGCATGCACCGTACATCGATTGCAGTAACCTGCCTCGCTGCCGCGTTCGTCCTCCCGCTCGCGGCGACCGCGAAGGCCGACGTTCAGTTCCTCGGTTCGGCCTCCACGGGCATGGCGGGCGCAGGCCTCGCGCTACCGCTGTTCTGGAACACGGAGTCGGCGAACCCAGCCCTTTTCTCCTACTCCCCCAAGAGCTTCTTCTTCCAGGTGCCCGACATCCAGATCTTCACCCGGAACATTTCCTACAGCGACCTGCAAAGCAACTTTGGAAACATTTCGGGCGGCGGGCTGAATTCGAGCAATTTGGCGACGTTCGCCCAAACGTTTGGCGACAACGACAAGCAGTTCGGAATCGGCGCGGACCTCGGCATCGGCGTTAACGGCTTCGTCTTCGGCGCATCCGGCGCAGCGCTCGTGCGGACTCACCCCAACGCCTCGCTCCAAGCGGACGTAAAATCCGGCAAGCCGATCCAGAACTACAACCCGAACGACTCGCTCGACGGATACGGTTACGGCTACTACAGCATCGACTTTGCCTACGGGCGCGAGATTCCGTACACCAAGAACGCGGCCGATCCGCGAGTGGCAGCCGGACTTCGGGTTCGCGCGATGCGTAGCTACTACAGCCACCAGTTCGTGACCGGCAATCAGATCATCGCCGGTTCGACCTCGGCGACGCTCTCCCCGGAGATGGGCGGCAACAATACGTTGAGCAACAACGGCGTTGCGGCGGATCTCGGCGTCCACATGGCGTTCGGCGAAACCAAGAACTACTACGCCGCCGCCCAGATCCGCAACCTGATTCAGCCGCGGATCGGCGTCGCGGCAACGCTTCCCCAGGACCAGACGACGGGCGTCATCGGAGAGACGACCGTGAACCCTTTCGCGACGATGCTCGACCTCGGCGTCGGCGCGACTCCGGTGAAGGGTCTGAACCTGGCGCTCGACGGTATCGACCTCGGTAATCGCGGCAATTCGCAGGAGATGCGGGCCGGCGTGGATTACGAGTTCGCGAAGTTCTTCTCAGTCCAGGGCGGCTACTCGAGCCGAAACGGCTGGGCCGCCGGCGCCGGCATCTTCGGCTTCACGGTCGCGGTCTCGCGCCAGATTCCGATCAGCCTGAGCTACGCGTTCCGATTCTAGAGACTTGTCAATCCATATCTCGAGGGAAGGGTCCCGCTCAGCCGGGCGCCCTCCCATCACGTTTAGGCCCCCAGGCTCGGTGAAGTAGCCGCGCAACCGAATAGACGATGCCGACCAGCGCGCCCGTTGCCGGGATCTGAAACGGCAGTCCAAAGGCAGTACTAGATACCAGGAGAAAGAGCGTGATGGCGGCGACTGCCGCTGTCAGCGTCGCGCCCAGCACTCGAGCCCAATCCGCAAGGGGTCGTGCCAACGCGATGGGGTTACGAACGAGCAAGCTGGCGGCGCCTTCGACAAGGGCGATCAACCCGAACAAGGCAACAAGCACGCCTACGAGCCCGTCCGCAATGCCCTGATCGGTGTGGCCGAGAAACGCCCACGAAAGGGCGATGGCGATGCCTCCGCAAAAGATCAAATCGGCCGCCAATTGTTGCGCTGAGCTGCGCCGCTCGACCGGGTCCTTCAATTGATTCAAGCCTCGAGCTTCGGCGACCAGGCGCACCGTGGGATACTCGAACGGCGCTATAAACCCGAAGACAAACGGCCACTCCAGAGACTTGGCCCCCAACCTCAGAATGTTATCGAGCCCAACAAGCACGAGCCTGATGACCCCGGCTGCGACCGCGAGTTGGAAGACCCAAGGAGGAGCTTCCAGGTACTTCCTGGACCAGTGCGCTCGCCACGAGAAGAAGATCTCCGGAATGAGCACGAGGGAAAGTACGCCCACGAAGGCTCCGACGCCCAACTCGAATCGCGTTGCCCCGCTGCGCGGAAGTTGTGATACCGACAACAGAAACAGGGAGAGAGCAAGGGTAACCAGCGGGTGAACATTCCTTCGCATTCGTGCCGTTCCTCACGGTCAGTGTAACGCGCCTCTCACGGAGCCTTGTTCGTCTCCAGTTTCGATGCCCCGCAAGACCCCTGCGCCGGCCGAGTTCGCGTTTCGCATGCGCGGCAAGCAGCACGTCACCCGGCTCGAGTGCTTCAGCGACTGCGTGTTCGCCTTCGCCCTCACCCTGCTCGTGGTCTCGCTCGAGGTGCCCAAGTCGTACTCGGAGCTGACGAACGCGATGCGAGGAATGGTCGCATTCGGGTTCTGCTTCTTCGTGCTGTTCGGGCTTTGGAGCCGGCACCATACCTTCTTCCGGCGCTACGGGCTGGAAGACCGGACGACGATTGCCCTCACCGGCTGCCTGCTGTTCGTGATTCTCGGCTACGTCTACCCGCTGAAGTTCCTTTCGTTGGTCACGGTCGATTTCTGGCTCGGCGATTCCGGCAAGGCTCACATGATGTTTACCAAGGGGCACGAGATCGAGGAAGTTCGCGGCCTCTTCCTGCTTTACGGAAGCGGTCTCGTTGCCACGTCCATGCTCTTCTATCTGTTCTATGCTCACGCCCTGCGGAGGCGGACGGAACTGGAACTAACCGAGGTCGAGACCTTCGATACACGTTGGTTCGCGAGGGAGCACGCGCTCCAAAGCGTAGTGCCGATCCTCGCGACCGCGTTGGCCTACGTGCTGCCGCCCAACGAAATTGGCGTGGCCGGCTTTTCATACTTTCTGTACGCTGTGACCGGATTCATGCACGGCTCGATGCATGGCAAGAGCCGGCGGGAGCTCATCGGAAGGCAGCCGGCGAGCGGTCCCTAGCAGCCGTGCTCGAGATAACGTAGCTCATCCGGCGTCAGTGAGATATCCAGCGCGGTCAGATTGTCCGCTAGCTGGCTCGGATCCGTCGGGCCGATCAGCGCGAAGATGTTCACCGGCTGATTCAGCGTCCAGGCGAGGGAGACCGCGGTCGGCGTGGCGCCAAGCTTCTTGGCAAACTCCTTAACCCGCTCGAGCCGGCCAAAGTTGATCCGGTTGTGATAGACGCGCCGGATATCCGGGGTGTCGATCCCCGCGAAGAAGCCGCCCCCACCGCTAGACCACGAAAAGACGGGGAATCCGGACTCGGCGTACCAATCGCGCGCAACCGGGTCGAGCGACAGGCACTCGGTCCACATCGGCTCGTTGGGTGAGGCGAGGCTCAGGTTGGGGCTGCTGGCGCTGAACCCCTGAAGTCCCTTTGCCGTGGCGTAGCCGTTGCCCTCGGCGAAGCGGTGATGGAGAAAGTTCGAGCCGCCAAACGCCTTGATCCGCCCCGCCCGGATGTGCTCATTCGCCCAGTCGACGATCTTCTCGACCGGGACCAGTGGGTCGTCGCGGTGGGGCACGAAGAAGTCGGTCATCGTGACGCCCAGGTTGGCGTGGTTGTCCTGAATGTCCGACGCCATCGCTTCCCGCGTCACCCGTCGAACGCCGCCGTAGTGGTGGCACCCCTTGTCGAACAGGATGAGGGCGTCCCGGCACTTTCGAGTCTTCATGTACTCGCCGAGCGCCCGGTGACAACCGCCGCTACGGTAGACGTGAGACAGGTCGATCGTGTTGCCGCCCGCCAACCGGTATGCGTCGATCAGCGCCGCGGTCCCGTCGAGGTCATCCATCGTGAACGGAATCGAGCCCAGGACGATGCGTGAAACCGGCTTATCGATGTTCGGCACGTCGCCGTACCTCACCGGCTCTCCTCACCGTCGAAGTGAAGCCCGGCGCTCCTCCGCAGGCGATCCAGGGTGTCCATGTTCCCGAGGGTATCAGCAATCGACATGCGGGGAGACTCGCCCTTGGCGAGGAATTCGGCCACCGTGTCCGCCTCGTGCCCGTAAAGCGCGTCGTTCGTGTCGCCCAAGTCGTACGTTTCGGCCGGCTCCCGCTCCCACGGCTTGAAGAGGTACATCTTTGCCCCGGACCGAACCTTCCAGGGGTCCTCGATATGGAGGTGCGCCTCCTCGCCATGGATTATCGCGGCGTTGCGAAGCGTCAAGTGAACCGCGGTGCCGAAGTGGGCCGTGCGCCCGCCGGAAAAGAGCATGGCTCCGGTGCCGATCTCGTCGTACCGTTTGGCGCCGATAACGGCGGTGTACTCCACGCGCTCCGGCTCCGCCCCGAACACCAGCCGGCTGAAGGAGACCGGATAGACCCCGACGTCCATAAGGGCCCCGCCCCCGAGGGCATTCACGGCCCGAAAGTTGTCCCAAACTTCCGGGCCTTTGAACCCGAACTCGGCGTTCACCATCTTCGGAACGCCGATCTTGCCCGCATTAATGATCTCCATCGCCTTGAGGGTCTGCGGGTGGCAACGGTACATGAACGCTTCCATGAAGAAGACGCCGTGCTGCTTTACGGCGGCGAGAGCGCGCTCCGCCTCCTTCTTCGTCAGGGTGAAGGGCTTCTCGCAGAGAATCGCCTTTCCCGCCTCGGCGCACTTGATGGTCCACTCCGCGTGAAGGTGGTGGGGAAGGCCGATGTAGACGGCTTCGACGGACGGGTCGGCGAGGACGTCGTCGTAGGTTCCAGGCGCGCCGCCGAACTTATCGCAGAACTCTTTGGCCGTCTCGACTTGCCGCGATCCGACGCGGGCCAGCTCACCGCTCTTGCTGACTTTGAGTCCGCCGGCGTACTGTTTCGAGATCCCGCCGGTCGCCAAAATGCCCCATTTCAATCGAGTCATGGAAGGGCAAAGGCTACCTCGCCACCCCGTTGACGGTTTCTCAGGCGTCGGTGGGTGGCACCGTCCAGCCGGTCAGCTCCGCCCACTCGAAGCCGCCGCTCATCATGACGTCGAACACCGGATCTTTGATGTCGTAGTACGAGTCCGCATCACTCGCGAACCGCCGGGCAAGTTGCCGCTTGACTTCCGCGTACGCGGTGGCCGCCATCCGGTGCGAGCGGAGGTAGTCGCGGCAGATCAGGGGGTAGCGGCTGTTCAGCCGGTCTGCCGACCGGACGTGAAGGTGGGTGCGCGCTTCGCGCGCCGCCCTGAAGTAGCGCTTCTCCATCTCGCGCGGATCCAGCTTCATCCCCCAGGGGATGTGGTCCTGGAACCGGCCGGCGTCGATGAACCCGAGCGTCGCGAGGCCCGGCGCGATCGGGTCCTCGAGATCGTGGACGGTGATCTGGACGTCGATGATGTCTTTCGCGTCCAGACCGGGCACGGCGGTCGAACCTATGTGATGGATAGCGATCGCCAACGGACCGAGCGCCTCCCGCATGCGGGCCCCGATCGCCTGGAACTCCGCGGGCCACTCGGCGCGGTAGGGAACGATTTCGATCACGCGTTCGATTCTGACGCGCGGGACCTAGCCTTGCCGACGCCGCTTGGCTTCCAGCAGCCGGTCGGCGGCCGACTTGGGCTCGGCCGCCGGGCGCAGCTCAGAGACCGCCACGACCTTCTCCGGCGGCGGCGCCGGCGTCTTCTGAGGCGCTTCGCCGGCCGGAACCGGAGGTGGCGCCGTTTGCGCGCCGGGCACACGCTGCTTCGCTTCGCGAAGCCGGTTGACCCGCGCCGGGGCCGGTTTCGGTTCGCGTTGCTTGCGCACCTTTGCCGGCGCGCGGCGCAGGATACCGGCCGCGGCGGCCAGGAGCTCCGGAACGGGGATGGCCAGCCGGCGGAACGCTATGTCGAGCGGCAAAAGACACAACGCCGCCGCCAGGAATAACATCCAAAGTTCTGTGATCGATGCTCCCGCATCGGGCAAAGGAGCCAGCGCCGCTTCCGCCTCGTGAAGAATTCGACCTCCGGTTGTCTGTCGGATTCGCTCGACCAAGGCGCCGTTTGTGCGGAACGAGCGAAGCTCGACCGGATAGGGCTGCGAGAAGCCGGCGGTCTGCACCCGGCTTTGGCCGTTCGGCCCCGGTTCGACCACGCTCACCAGGTAGCTGCCGAGCCGATCGGCGTCGAACTCACCCACGTAATCTCCGGGCGCGTCGGGCGTAAGGGTGAGCGCACTCGAGCCGCCGTCCGGGCCGCCAACGCGAACGTCGAGGGTCGGCTTTGTGAGCGGATTCCCTAAGCGGTCCAGTGCCTTGACCTCGACGTGCGCTTTCCCCTGGTCGGCGGCCACCGAGATTTGGTAGTTGTTCACCGCCGCGCGCCGGGTGATGGCCTGCGCGGCCTGACCCCAGAACGTGGAGAAGCCCTGCCACCCGGCCCAGTTCCGCGCCCAACGGGGCTGGGCGTCCGAAGTGAACGCGAGCGTCGTCGCCAGCCCGTACTGCCAGGTTGCCAACAATGGATCGTCCTTCCCCGTCTTCATGCCCGTTCGCGCGAGCGGGCGGAAGTCGGTCAGGTCATACGCCATGAGCGGCGGGGTGGAATCGATGCCCCGAATGACCTCATCCCCTTCCACCAATTTCGGAAGGAAGGCGCCTTCTTCAATCGCGGAACGGGCGACGATCGAGGAGTCCTGGGTCATGATCGCGGGCAGCTTGTTGGCATGGTCGGCCAGGTAGTAGCGGCCGCCCCCAAGCGCGGCAACTTTCTGCAGGAACGTCAGGTCCTTGCCCGATCCAATCGCCACCGTGCTCGTGGTGATCTTCTCCGCGCGCATCGCCGCGATCAGCGGAAGGCACTCCTCTTGCGCCTCCGTGTCGTTTCCGTCGGCCATGAGGATGAAGTGGCGGATCGGATTGTGCTCGGCCTCGAGGACCTTTTTGGCCTCGACGATCGACATGTGGGCGTAGATCCCGCCGCCGCCCAGTTGGAGCCGCTCGATCTGGTTGATCACGCTCGATTTGTTGCTGGCGGACTGCATCGGCGCGACCCATTCGACGCCGTCGGCACTGCCGGCCATGGCGATCCGGTGGCGGCCGTCGATCATCTTCACGGTCTCCTCCGCCGCCTTGGCCATGATCCGAACCTTGGGGATCCCATCCTCCTCGATCCCCATGCTGCCGGAGACGTCGCCGATGATCGCGATCGAGGCCGCGGGAAGGTCCTGCCGCTGCTTGATGTTCAGATCGACGGGCAGCGCGTCAGCCACCGGCGTGCCGTAATAGCCGCCCGGAAGAAACGAATTCTCGCCGCCGACCATGGCCAGCCCGACGCCTGAGTCGCGTGCCGCCGAACGAAGCATTTCCAGCTGCAGGGGCAACATGTGCGATGCGTTGAGATCGTTGAGGAAGATGGCGTCGTAGTCCTGTAGTTCGTCCGGGCGGTTTGGAAGCTGCCCCGGCCCCCGCACGTCCACCGTAATCCCGGCGCGCCGCAAGGCATCCCCAAGCGTAGGCTCGTTTGCTTTCTCTTGGAGAACGAGAATCTTCGGCTTACCTCGGACCGCGACGAAGCCAAGCCCGACGTTGTTTCTGGGGTCGGTGTCGTGAGCGACCTCCAAGGCTGCCCGGTAGCGATGGAAACCGGCTTCGGGCACCGAGTCTTGGACCACGACCGCCGTCTTGCCCTTGTGTAGCTGAGCCATCACCGTCTTGAGCGGCTTCCCGTCTCGGTCCAGGACGATCCGGGCGGGTTGATCGAGGGTCGAGTCGACGATGACTCGAAGCTCGAACGGGCGGTCTGCCGCCGACTCGGAGGGAGTTTCGACGGCGGCAACAGCCGCCTCGGGGCGGTTCGAGTCGCCGCCGAGGGGAACAAGGTCGACGGGGATCCGCTCGCTTGCTTCGACCTCCGCCGCGCCGGCGGCGTCTCCCTGAGTTTCGTTCGCGTCCGTTAGCAGTACCAGCCGGCGCCCCTTACCGTCGGGAAAGAGTGCCGAGCCCAAGCGAATCGCACCGGCAATGTCGGTCGCGGACGTTCGAACCACGGATGCGAAGCGCGGAAGCGGACGAGCGCCACCCATCCCGGATTCGAGTCTCGCGTCCGCGCCAAACAGCACAACCGCCGCCTGGTCGTCTGGCTTGAGCTTGGCGATTGCCGCTTTGACGAACCCCTCCTCGTACGCCCGGTCGGCTTCCGAGATCGAGTCGGAGTGGTCGACCAGGAAGACGACGGCAGTCCCCCGATTTCGCTGTTTCGCCTCGGGGCCGGCCAACGCGACGATAAGGCAAGCCGCCATGAGGAAGCGCAATACGAACGCCAGCCGCTTGCGCGCCGCGGCCATCCCGTGAACCAACCGATAGCTGAGCCAAAGCCCGGCTCCGGCTGGGAGAAGAAGCAGCAGATAGGCGGGTTGCGTGAAGAGCATCAACTCCGCCTTGCGAAAAGAATCCACTCCGCGGTCAGGACCGCGAGCGCCGCGAGAAGGCCAAAGCGCCAGAGATCGAATGTTCGAACAGGGCGGATCGAGGCCGTTACCGTGCCCGCCCCGAGGGACAAATTGTCGGCGGGTGCGATGTGTGAGCTCGCCGGATCGTGGAGCGTCGCATAGATTCGAGTTGCCTTGCCGTCGACGTCGAGCTTGTAGAGACCGACCTTTCGAATGTCGCGTATGGCGACGGAGCCCCCGACGGGTTGGAGGCTATGGACTGTTCCGGCGGGATCGGTGAGTTTGACCGATTGGGAAGCCGGCAGCGAGATGGGCGCCCCGACCGGAACGACGAGGCTCCCGCCCGACACCGGCCCACCCAGAAAGTCGAGGGCGTTGGAGATAAAGATCGGGAAGGCGAACTGAAGGGGAAGGTCGGAGTCGCCCGGCCGGAATGCGACATAGAGCTGCCGGCGGGCTCCCTCCCTTGCCAGCACCAGCGGGAGTTCGGCGCCATCGCCCGTGCGGCCAACCGCGACGGCTCGGGCGCCGTTCCGCGGCTTGACGACCGCACAGGCATCGATGAAGGTGGAGCTCAAATTTACGCCCGCCATGAGCGGAACGTCTTCGGCGTCCGTGAAGGTCGGCTTCTGCGTGTCGCCGGTCCTTATGGCCGGGCTGCCCGGTCCCGGCGCTCCAAAGGTGAGCGTCGCCGGCGCCTTGACCTCAACCTCGGGGGCGCCGTCGAAGACGACGAGGTCATAGGCACTCGAGCCGTTCGTTTGGGCGCGCTCGGTGTCGGGCAGCGCCTCGCTCTTGTCGAGCGTCACTCGGGGGTCGAGCGCCAAAGCCTTCTCGAGAAAAGGGTCGCCCGCCGGCGCCACTAGAAGAACGCGCATGTGCGATCCCGAGTCGGCAACGGCTACCGCGTAGTTGTCGGCGGCAAGATCGTCGTGGGCATCGAGGCGCGCTTCGAACACGTGCGCGGCCGCAGGCGCGCCAAGCGTGAAGCCCTCCGAGCGATCCCCGGCGACCAGTAAGCGGCGTGAATCGATGACGGCTCCGTCGGCGAAGATCGAGATCACCGCGTCGACGGGGGCGTGACCGTCGTTAGCGACCGAGCAAAACAACGACCGGCCGCGACCGCTATCGGTGATTCCGAGGGCGTCGATCGCGAGGTTCTTGTCGCTCGACCCAATCATCCGGTAGAGCACGGAGGCACGGCCGGGTGCGAAGTCGGTCACCTTGGGGAACACGCCATCGCTCAGCACGACGATTCGGGCCCCACTCTCGTCCGCGCAGAGGGCGGCCGCAAGCCGCAACGCCTCGTCCATCTTCGGCGGCGCGTCGGTCTGCGCGATGCCATTGAGCGCGTCCTGCAGCTTGGCCTTGTCGGAAGAGAGGGAACAGGCGACGCGAGGGATTGAACCGGCCTCGATCAGCGCAACCCTGTCCTGGATTCGCGCTCCGGAAATCGCCCCGGAGACCTGCCGCTTGGCTTCGTCGAGGCGGGTCGGCTTCTGGTCGGTCGCGCCCATGGAGGCGCCCGAGTCGACCACGAAGACGGTGACCTGGCTCGTGAGGCCGCGCTGCATCGAAATCGGGCGCGCGAGGGCCAAGACGAGCAGGGCAAGCGCCAGCAACTGCAGAACCATCAGCCAGTTGAACCGGAGGCGTTGAATCAGCGCGTTGGCCCGGACCTCTTCCGTGCGTCGCGGCCAGAGGAATGTTGCCGGGACGTGCTGATCCCGGCGCCGCATCCGAAGCAGGTACAGCGCCACGATGATGGCGCCCAGCGGCGCCAGCCACCACAGTTGCCCGGCGGCGGCGAAGTTCACGCGATCCACCCGTCGCGACGCCAAACGTCGCGAATCAGCATGTCGAGTGGCGTTCGCGAACGGACGAGAGCGTATCGGCCTCCGGCCCGGAGCACCGACGCCTGCAACTCGGCGTTATGCTCGCCGAGCCGTTTCTCGTACTCTTTGAGAACGATCGAGTTCGCGGTGATCTCCACCGGCTCGCCACCCTCCTCGTCGAGAAGCCGCAAGTCGCCTTCGAGGATCGGCTCGAGGTCCTCATCGGCGACGATTTGGAGGAATAGGAGCTCGAAGCCGCGCCCGCCCAGGACACGGATCGCATTGGAAGCAGACTCGTCGAACCCGTCGGAGAGGAGAACCGCGATGCCCCGTCTGTCCTCGGTGCGCGCGAACTCGACGAGGGACGACGCCAATCGCCCGGCTTGCTCCTCTCCGACTCCGTCCAGCGCGCGCATGAGTCGGCTGTAGCCCGGGCGGCCCCGCATCGGGGGCTGGGGCGGCTCGCGCCGCCCGAGCACCCGCACGTAGACCGCATCGCCCCCCGCCAGCGCTACCGAGCCCAGGGCCGCCGCCAGCCTCCGCGCGGCGAACAGCTTGCTCGGCGTGCCGAAGCGCATCGACGGCGAGGCGTCGATCAGGAGGTGAACCGCGAGGTCCTCCTCGTCCCGATAGCTCTTGACGACGGCGTTGTCGAGTCTTGCGAGCACGTTCCAGTCCAGGTGCCGAAGGTCGTCGCCTTCGACGTACTCGCGGTAGTCGGCAAACTCAATGGAGAGCCCGCGCCGCTTCGTGAGGCGCTCGCCTTGTACCCTGCCTGCGAACGTGCGGCGGGGATTCAATCGCCACGCGGCGAGGAGACGAAGGTCCCTCGGCTCTAGAAGCGCAGCCGTCATCTGGCTCAGACCGAAATTGGATCGCGATCCCGGCCCTGCACCGAGGCGATGACCGTCTCGATGAGGGAATCGGCAGTGATGCCGTCCGCCTCAGCCTCGAAGTTCAACCCGATTCGGTGCCGGAGACCCGGTTTCGCCGCCCGGACGAGGTCCTCCTTCGCGACGTTGTACCGCCCGTCGATCAGAGCTAGCACCTTGCCGGTTGTCACCAGGCTCTGGGCGCCGCGGGGGCTCGAGCCGTAGCGAACGTAGCGCTGCGATTCGGCCGGGGCGCCTTCGCCGTCTGGGTGGGTGGCCACAACCAAACTCAACGCGAAATCG
>DATGIR010000577.1:0-8541 GCA_035295605.1 Fimbriimonadaceae bacterium
GCCGAGCGACGAACAGCGCAGAGCCTAGAAATGAAACCGCGTTCACGGTAACCGTTCCCAGAAAGAACCACTGCGGCGAAAGGTAGTAGAGGGCAGCCATCACCGTCGCCGAAGCGCTCAACCCGATGATCGGCATAAGCGTCTGGGTCGCCATGCTCAGCGAATTCGCCTTCATCAGCAGTTCGCCCGGCACCAGCGCCGGTATCCCCGCGCTCTTGGCCGGCAGGAAGAAGCACCGCACCGCCGAAAGGAGGAACGCGAGAACGAGAATCTCCCACGCCGCCGGCTTCACACCGGTGGCAAGGAGTCCGGCGAAGAGGAGAAGCGCGAGGGCGCTCAGAAGGTCCGAGGCGAGCATGATCGACCGCCGGTCCAGCCGGTCCGCCAGCACCCCCGCGTACGGCCCGATAAGCAGGTAAGGCGCCAACTCGATCGCCCCGGTATAGCCGACCATCGCGCTCGAGCCCGTAACCTTCTGAACCATGAACATGAAGGCGACGTAATAGAGCGAATCCCCGATCTGCGAGATCGACTGCCCGAGCCAGAGATCCCGGAACGGACGGATTCGGAGAACGTCGGAGTAGGTCAATTCACTCGACCAACAGCTTCACGCGCCCGGTTATGCCTGAGGGAACCGGCGTCTTGACGAGCTGCTTCTCCTCCGGCGTCTGGAACCGGTTGCCGTACACGGCCCGGAGCGCCTTCAAATCTTGGTCGGGCGCCGCCAGGAACCCGTTGAGCAGTAGATTGCCGACCTTGATGCTGATCGCGTTCGAGCCCTCCTTGAGCGCGTCGCCGATCTCGATCTGATAGGGCGGACACCAAACCGCACCGATTCGGGCTCCGTTCACACGGACCTCAGCGACTTCATGAAGGCCCTGGATCGCCAGCACGGCTCTTCGGCGACCCTGCCACTCCACCTCCGTCTCGTACGTCGCCGCCCCTGAGTACCCGCCATGGCCCATCTCGGTCCAGGATTTGAACTCCCGAACGACGTGGGCCGCTGGCGAAGGATCGCCTTCGAAGCGAAGCATCCAAGCGACTTCCAGCGGGTAGGACTTCGTCAGCCGCGGAGGTCGGTGGGCCGTGGCGGATCTCGGGAAGTCGCCCGTCACAAGGAAGACCGAGCCCCGCGCCTCCAGATAGATGCGGTAACCCGACTCCTCCGACTCCGGCAGCCAGATGGCGCCCGTCATGGGGTCCCAAAGCTCGACGGTCTTGGCCGTTCCCGGCAACTTGACCATCACCTCTGCCGGGCGTGCATCGGTGTTGGCGAGGAACGTGATCGTGCGGTCGGCTAGCTTACGCTGCACGAACCCGACCGTTTCCGGGGGGTGGGCGAACGAAACCTGCGCGCCGATCTGCGCCGCAAGGTAAGGGCCAACCTCGTCATCCGATTCGAGTAGCACCCCGCTCCCCAAACCGAATGGGTGTGGATGTCCGGCAGCGCCGTCGCCGAAGATCTCGTGAAGCCTTTCATGGAATTGAGACTGATCGGCGGTGGCACCGGCCGCTCTTTCCGGCAAACGTCGACTCGCCACCACGAGCCCGCCGGCTCGACAGAACTCCGCCACCCTCGTAAGCGCATTCGGCTCCATCGCTTCGAGGTTGGGAAGCACGATCGCCTTGTAGCTCGAGTCCCCCGCTTCAAATCGCCCGCCACGAACCGTGGCCAACTGGTCCAGCGCCCAAAAGTCGATTCCGTCGTAGTCGATGCCGCTCTTGTTGATCCCTCTCAGCAGCGCCGAATAGTGCGTCAAAGCGTTCTGCAGCCCGAACTCGCTCGTCGCCTTTCCCGTCACGAACCGGTCCCGGAGTTGGAAGTCAAGGAGCATCTGATCCATCCCGCCCTTGGAGAACGCATCCTCGACGGGGAGATACACCGCCGCACTCACCGCCGGCTTCCCCTGGCGCAGCATCCACTGGCACCGGCTCAGGTACGCCGCCATGTCCGGGAACGCCAGCCATTGCGGGTTGTTTTGGTTGAACGCCGGCCCGTAGTAGGGGAGCCAACCCGGCGAGCCCGCCGAGCGGGGCGAGTAGGCGAAGTCGACGCCGGTCAGGTCGTTCGCCCCGAGCAGGAACGTCATGTTGCTGACCAGCTTGATGTCGCTGAGGGTATCCGCCAGCCGGTTCGGCAGGCCCGCCCAGGTCCACGCTTCAGCGCCGATGATGTTGCGCCCCGCCATGTGCGCCGCGGAGGCGACGTACTTCTGAACCGCTAGCCCCTTCCACTCGTAGTGTTCGCCCGTCGGCGTTTGAATGTATCGGGCCGAGGTCATCGGGCTTGGCGGCGTCCCGTACGCCTCCATCTCGAGGTTCAACCGATTTGCCTCGCAGTACGCGCCAAGCGGCTTGGTGAACCGTTCCTCGAAGAGCTCGGTGAGTGTGGACCAGTAATCGAACCGCACGCCATCGCCACGTGGCGAAGTGTCGGTATAAGCGACGTCGAGATTGTCGCCCAGGTCGTAGCCGCATCGCTGCTTGAACACGGCAGGCAGATCGCTCGCCCAGTTCGCCTCGTAAACCTCCAACGAATCGCACCCGAGTGTGTCCAGTGTGCGGCCGGTCGCCTTGAGCATGGGGTCGACGTTCGCTTTGAGCCACCGAAGGAGCGCGCTCGTGTTCCACGGGTCGACCTCCAGCCCTTCGCCACCCAGCGCGGACCGCTTCACTTGCCGCATCGTGGGCTTCTCGATGTAAAGGTGGAGCTCCTTGCCTGCCGGCGGCTTGCCGAGGTCGACCGGTTGCCCGTCGGCGAATGCCGCGATCAGCCGGTCGTTGGGACCCAGGAGCGGGAGCGCCGCGCCCGGCGCAACCTTGACGGGAACAAGCTTCTTGGCCGAATCCTCCACCGAGACGGACGGACCGCCGTACGGCCATCCCGTGCCCCCGTTGATCCCCAGCCGCAATCCCAGCTTCCTGGCTTCCGCGGCAGCAACCCCGAATGTGGATAGGAACCCCGGCGAACCGAACGGCTGATTGACGATCCCGTTCTTTCGGTCATCCACCGCGAACGGATACATAAAGTACGCCACCAACCCGCCCAAGCCGGCGTCCTTCACCACCTTCAACTGGTAGTCGATCTCGCTCCGCGCCATCGCCGGCCCGAAGATGCGCCAGTACATCCGCAGCCGCGAGTCGTTCGGCGGCGACTGGAAGCCCTGGAAGATCGGATCGGTCGACTTCATCGTCATCGCCAACGCCAGCGCGGCAAGCATGCCCTATGTTAACCGTGTCCCCCGAACACCGTGTAACCTCTCGGTGGCCATGTTGAACAGCCAGACCATCACCCTTGCCCAGCTCGCAAAGACAATCGATCACTCGCTCCTGAAACCGGAACTGCCGATCGACGAGGTGCTGGCCGGGTGCCGCCTCGCCGCGGAGTATCACGTCGCGTCCGTGTGCGCCAAGCCGTGCGACGTCGCCTTGTGCACCGAGGCTCTCGCCCGGTCCGATGTCGCCGTCGGGACCGTAGTGGCATTTCCCCACGGTGCTAGCGCAACCCAGGTGAAGGTCGCCGAAGCCGAGCAGGGCCTGGCGGACGGCGCGATCGAGCTCGACATGGTGATGAACATCGGCCACATGCGATCCGGGCGCTACGCGGAGGTCCAGGCCGACATCGCGGCGGTGGTCCAGGCTAGCCGGGGCCGTGCGCTGGTCAAGGTGATTTTCGAGAATGCGTACCTCACGAAGGACGAGATCAAGCGTGCCTGCGAGCTGACCGAGGCGGCGGGCGCCGACTTCGTCAAGACGTCGACCGGCTTCGCCCCCACCGGCGCGACGCTCGAGGACGTTCGCCTGATGCGCGCAAGCGTCGGCGAACGCGTCCAGGTCAAGGCCGCCCACGGGGTGCGCACGCTGGATGCCCTCCTCAACATGATCGACGCCGGCGCGACTCGGGTAGGCGCGACCACCACCAAGCTGATGCTCGACGAGTTCGCAACCGCAAAAAGTGAACTTCCCGCGAACCTGAGCGTCAAAGTCTGAGAAGCCGAAGGGCTCCGTAGGTTGTCGGATGAAGTTGAACCGGATCGTCGTCGTGTTGCTGATGCTCCTGCCCCTGGTCGTGGGCTCCTGGGGCCAGGCTGGATACTCTTTCCAGCGTCGGAACCCGAACCGTAACGCTCCGCGCCATCCGGTCGGCCCCGCAGGGGTCGCCCCGAACCCGCAGTCGTTGAGCGCGCTTCAGAACGACCTCTCCACCGCCATCCAGTACATGGAGGCCGCCCTCCCGATCTACGACGGAAATCGGATCAAGTCGATTCACGCCGCCCACCGCGCGCTGGCGCTTGTCGACAAGGCGATCAACGCCAACGCCGCCCCGCGCAATATGTCCAAGGCGAAGGACCACATCCCCTCCGGTTCCGCCAAGGGCCGTTACAACAACGAGTCGATCGCCCAGAGCCAGACGAACATGCGCCAGGGTCTGTCCTTCCTCACCGCCGCCCAAAAGGATCTCCAGGGCGCCGCCGGCTCCAACCCGAACAAGCAGGCGTTCGAAGTTCAGAAGCTCATCGGAAAGGCAGTCACCGAGGCGAACACCGCTATCAACCTGCACTCCTCGCAGGGCTAACCTCAATTTCTGCCCCCCCTCCGTCCCCCTCCGTGCCACGGCTCAGCGGGCCGTGCCCCCGCTGCCCCCTCGCAACGATCAACCCATACCCGCCCCAAATCAACACCAACCCGACCAACTCGAGCACGTAAAGCGCTTCGACCATCCCCGCCGCCGCCATTCCGCCCCCGATACCCGGTAGCAGGCCGCCGACGGCGATCAGCACGTTCCCACCAACCCGCGCCGGTTCGGTCCGCTTTCGCGCGTACTGAACGGCGCTCGCAACCGCCCCGCCCACCAGGAACAGAAACGCATAAAGGTTGATGACGGGCGTGACGAATCGTATCCACCGCCAGCCGAGGATGGCCCCGGTCGGCCGTGTCGCCTGAAAGTGGCTCAAATCGACGGGGCTCAGCACGACGAGGACCGACATCACAACGATCAGGCTAGTCATGGTCCATCCCAGCGCGGAGGCTGTTCTTCGATCCACATGGAGGAATGCGGCCCCTTGCGCCAGCGGAAAGCCGCCAAGCAGCGCGCCAGCGACATACCAAGCCTTCGTCAGTTCGACCGTATTGCCGTTGAGCGCGATCGCCGACTCGATGAGCGTCCCCGCCCCGTAGCAGAACGCCCCAACCGCCCACCAGGCAAGGTGCGGCCCGCTTCGCCGAGTCCGGACTGCTTGAACGAGCACGCCGCAAAACAGAGCCGAAAGGATTGTCGTCAGAATCGGCAGATAGTGCGTTGCCGTGAGCCAAGGGTTCATTCGACTTTGAATACCATGTGGAGTCCAGGGAGGCTCTGCTCGCGGTGACGAACCCTCGCCCCTCGTAACGAAACCGTTACCTCCCTCCCCGCGTCTGAAGGTCATGCCGACCCAACTCGCCGCGCTTCTCCCCCTCCTCGGCATCGTGAGTGGCCCGCCCACCACGCACCTGGCCCATGGCGCCGCGGCTACCTTCGGCCCTAAGCTGGCGCGCGAGTACGAGAACCTGTTCAACGACATGGATCTTGTCAGGGCCGGCAAGTTTGGCTATACGCGCGACCCGCTGCGCAATGCGCACTTGAAGGAGGACCGGCAGCCGCAAACCGCTTCTCAGAAGGTCCTCAAGGCCGAGCGACACAGCGTGGCGGCAGCCGGCAACAGCTTGGAGATTGGGCTGTTCACCGCGATGCGCGAACACATGAGACCGGCGATCGACACGGACAAGCTCCGGGGGAAGCCCCCTGCGGAATTCAGTAAGGCGTATGCCGCTGCCTTACGGCACGCACCAAAGAGCCGCGCGATCATTTGGGAGTATGCGGTCAACCACGCCCCCAAAGATGGGCTATTCAACCCGGAGGACCCGCTCCGTGCGGACCACTCTGCCAAGCTGGCAAGGTTCGGCGATCAAGTTTTCAATCTCGCCAAGCACGGGCCCACCTCGCTCGCGAAGGATGGTTTCGACATCTACGCTGCCCCTATCCGGTTTGAGCACAAGGCCTGCCTCTCGTGCCATCCGCGCGTGAAGGTCGGCGACGTCGCCGCCGTCATGGCCTTCGCCTTTCGAAAGGGGACCTAGGCCCTCCCCAAACTCGAAGCCGACCGCACCGGCCGGGCCCTAAAACGTATCGACCTATAGACGTCCCGCGTGTCGACGTAACCCGGCACTCGGAGCGACAACGTCTATAGGAGTGATGGCGGGCATCGGGCAATCAACAAGTAGCTGGAGGCGGTTTGGCGTCAGCCTGCTGCCGCCCCGCGCGACCCGTACCGAGCGGATCGATAGCCCGAACGTGCCGACGGATGCCCTTCGACGTACCTATCGGGATATCCGCCTGATCAACCGGCTGTTCGGCGGCACAAGCGTGGTTTTGCAGCAGATGAAGCGTCTGCTGGACCACCGGGTAAGCGAGGTGACCGTGCTCGACGTCGGCACCGGCTCGGCCGACATCCCGCGATCACTGCTCCGCTGGGCCCGATCGAACGGTAAGAACCTTCGAATCCTCGCGTGCGACCTCAACCCCGCCGTTCTCGACCTGGCTCGAGAACCTGGCGCCCGCGACGAGCGCCTCGAGTTCGCCGTCGCAAATGCCTTCGACCTCCCATTCGCCGACGGCAGCTTCGACTTCGTTCTCTCCTCTCTCACCTTCCACCACTTCGACGACGAGTCTGCTGCCCGGGCGCTTGCCGAGATGGAGCGGGTCGCCAGGCGCGCCCTGATCGTCAACGACCTCCGGCGCGCCTACCTGCCCGCCGTGCTGATTTGGCTGGTAACCCGCGCGCTACGAATGCACCCCTTCACTCGCCACGACGCCCCGCTGAGCGTCCTTCGAAGCCGCACGCTGGCCGAGTACCGGGAGCTGGTCGGTCGATCTTGCGCCGGAGCACAAGTCCGTGCCCACCGGTTTTGGCGGGCCGTCATCGTGCTGAGGAAGGCGTCGTGAGGACGTCCGACGCTCTCGTCGTCGGCGCCGGGCCGTCAGGCTCGGCCGCTGCCGCCCTCCTAGCCCGCGAGGGCTATCGCGTGGTTCTCCTCGATCGCGCCGCTTTCCCGCGGGATAAGCCGTGCGGCGAGTTCGTGAATCCTGGGGCATGCGATCTGCTCGGATCCGTCTTCGGCATCACGCGTGACGAGCTCATCGAAGCTGGCGGACATGCGATCACCCAGGTGCGGCTGCAACTCCGCGATGCCGAGCCCCTCACGATTCTCCTGACCGATGCCGCCGGTTCGCGCGTGTCCGGTGTCTCCATTCGCCGCACCGCATTGGACGCGTTGCTCGTCGACCGCTGCAGGGCCCTCGGAGTCGACGTCCGCGAGAATCATAATGTGCGCACCTTCGAGCGCCACGGCTCGGAGGTCGCCGTCTCCGGCCAAGCCGGCGACGCGCCGTTCTCGCTCCCGACGCGTCTCCTCATCGCTGCCGACGGAACGAACTCCCTGATCGCGCGCAGGGAAGGGCTCGTCGTACCCAAACCGCGTCTCTGCTCCATTGGCTTGGTCGCTCATTTCGCCGAGCCGCTGTCCGAGTCGGGCGCCGAGTCGGTGACGATGTTCCCTTCCTTCGGGGATGGCCTCTTGTTCGGCTATTCGCCTCAGGCGGGCGGGGCCGTGCTCAGTGGCTCGGCGCCTAGCCGCGACAAGCGACGGCTCGCGGACGACCCCATCGGCTTCCTTAGGACTTGGGCCGGCCGCCAACCCTCGTTGAGCGGTCTAGGCTCGCCGGAGGGGGGAGCCGTCCGGACCACCGCCTGCTTCGGTCACCGGCTCCGGCGCAGTTTTGGCGACCGCGTTCTCTTCCTCGGCGACGCCGCCCGCTTTTCCGACCCCTTCACCGGGGAAGGGATTCATCACGCGCTTCAATCGGCGGTCCTCGCCGCCGAGGTAGCGTGCGGCGCGCTCAAAGCCGATGACCTGGGCGCACCGAACCTGGCCGCCTACGAGTCGGGCCGCACCGAGTTGACCGAGCGCTACACGCTCTGCGAGCTCGTCCGGGCGATCTGCATGAACCCGGCGATCAGCAGTTACGTCGCACGCCGGCTCGACCGGCGTCCGTCGCTCGGCCGCACCCTGATTTCGGCCCTCGCCGACGTCGTTCCCGCCAACCGGATTCTTCAACCCGGCTACCTGATTAGGGCCCTCGCCCCGTGACCGCTATGGACGTCTGTAACACCATCGCCATCCATGGCTCGCCGGAGTCGGTTTACCGCTTTGCCGCGGCGGTCGAGCGCTGGCCCGAGCTTCTGCCTCACTACCGGGCCGTGGTGATCCTCGAAGCGGGAGAGCGCGAGCGCCTGGTCGCGATGCACTGCGTCCGCGCGTTCGGTCCACTCGGTTGGCCGTGCCGGTGGCGGGCGCGCCAGGAGCTCCGCCCGGAAATCGGCGTCATCTACTTCACCCACGTGGCCGGCCCCGCGCGGGGGATGGAGGTGGAATGGTGCATCGAGGCGGCCCATGAAGGCGCTCAGGCGACCATCCGCCACCGTGTGAGCCCGGACCGTCCCT
>DATGIR010000578.1:0-12786 GCA_035295605.1 Fimbriimonadaceae bacterium
CCGCCGAACCCTCCATGACCTCCATGAGCTTGTAGACGCTCGCCGGCAACGGCGGGAGGTTTGTCGCCCGGTCGCAGAGCAGTACGAGGCGTTCGTAGTCCATAGAGATTCTCTCGAGCTAGGGCCTCAGCGCGGGCCGGCAGTGAAATTGTCGGCGGGGGGAAGAGCTAACAATTGTGCCTGGAGCGCCTTAAGTATCTAAAATGCCATTTATTCGACAAATCCGCCCCGACGACGGGTTAGGCGGATCGTCGTCGGGCGGTGATCACTTCGGTGTTCATGCCCGCCCAGTGGAGGGCGCCGCCAAACCGGCCGTGCTCCATCTTCATGCACTTGTCGACAACCGCCTGCAAACCGGCCGCTTGTGCGCGCTCGGCCGAAGGCAGATCGATGATCCGGAGCTGCATCCAGACCGCCTTGGCTCCGATTGCTATGGCCTCATCGACGATGGCGGGGACTTCTGCCGCCGGGCGGAAGATGTTGACGACGTCGACCTTGTCGGGAATGCTCTTCAGGTCGGGGTACGACTTCTCGCCCAGGATCTCATCGGCGCGAGGATTGACGGGGATCACCCGATACCCCTCGTCCTGGAGGTAGGAGGCGACCATGTTGCTCGCCTTGGTCTTTTCGGTCGACATCCCGACCATGGCGATCGTCTTGGCGTGGGCGAGGATGTCCCGGATCACCTTGGTGTTCTGAAAGCGTTCGCGCTGCTCGAGGGTCAGGCGGGTGTTGAGGCTGATATCGCAAGCGAGACCTTGGGACACGGCTCTAGTTTAGTTCGTTGAATGCCTGATCCAAATCCCAGAGGAGGTCCTCGATAGTCTCGAGACCAACCGAGAGCCGGATCGTGCCCGGCGTGATTCCGCCGGCGGCCAGCTCGGAATCGGACAACTGTTGGTGGGTGGTGGACGCGGGATGGATCACCAGGCTCTTCGCATCGCCGACATTGGCCAGGTGTGAGAAGAGCTGGAGCGACTCGATGAACCGCTTGCCGGCAAGGCGGACGTCGCCGGTGCCGGGCTCGAGTTCGAACGCGAGCACCGCGCCCGGCCCCTTCGGCAGATACTTCCTGGCGCGGTCGTGGTGCATGTGACTTTTCAGGCCGGCGTAGTGAACCTTGCCGACCTTCCGGTGGGCTTCGAGGAACTCGGCGACCGCCTGGGCGTTCTTCACGTGCCGGTCCATGCGGAGGGAGAGCGTCTCAACGCCTTGCAGGAGCTGAAACGCGTTAGCGGGGGAGATGCAGGCGCCGGTGTCGCGAACGGTCTCGGCGCGGAGCTTCACCAAGAAGCCGTAGTGTCCGAACGTGTCGAAGAAGCGCAGGCCGTGATAGCCGGGCGAGGGGTCGGCGATGGTGGGGAAGGTTGAGAAGTCGAAGTCGCCGGAATCGACCACGACGCCGCCGATGCTGGTGCCGTGGCCGCCGATGAACTTGGTGGCGGAGTGGATGACGATGGTGGCGCCCCACTCGATCGGTCGGCACAGGTAGGGGGTGGCGAAGGTGCTGTCGACGATGAGGGGCACGCCCTTGGCGTTGGCGAGGGCCCCGAGGGACTCCAGGTCGGGAATTGCCCCCGACGGGTTGCCGATGGTCTCCACGAAGAGGGCCCTGGTCTTGGGTGTGATCGCCGCCTCCCAGGCGGCGGTTTCGCCCGGATCGACGAATTTGACGTCGATGGAGAGCTTCTTGAGAGTGTGCGCGAAGAGGGTGAGGGAGCCGCCGTAGAGCTGTGTCGAGGCGACGATCTCCTCGCCGGGGGACAGTAGGGTCATGAGGGTGGTGAACTCGGCGGCCATGCCGCTGGCCACGGCCACGGCGCCGGTCCCGCCCTCGAGGCTCGCGATGCGCTCCTCGAATACCGCGGTGGTCGGGTTGCTGATGCGCGAGTAGATGTTGCCGTACTGCTTGAGCTCGAAAAGGTGTGCGGCCTCGTCGGTGCTTCCGAACACGTAGGAGGTGGTTTGGTAGATCGGCACGGCCCGGGCGCCGACGTAGGGGTCGGGAATCTGCCCGGCGTGCAGCATGCGGGTCTCAAAGCCGAAGGATCGTCGGTTTTCCAAGGACCCTATTCTGAATGAGCGAGGCGCCGATTAGGCCCGGATGAAATCACTGACAGGCTCGCTGGACCTTAGCTGTTCTAGTTCCGTTTCGCCTGGTCGCTGGGCTTTGTCCCGTGTGGAGCTGACCACGCACAAGAAGCCGAGGTGGTCGCCCTTGGTGGCCCGGAACTGGTGCCAGGTGAAGGGAGGCACCGTCACCACGTCGTACAGCCCGACTTCAGAGATCTCGTCCCCGACGAGCACCTGACCCCGGCCGCGGATGATCGTGACTAGGTGGGCGTGTTCGTGGCGCTCGAGGGTCGAGTGGCCGCCAGGCGCGATCTCGAAGTAGCGGAGCTCGACGGCGAGGTCGCCGTCGCCGTGAAAGAGCGTCTGGCGGGTGATGCTCTTAAAGTGCGTCCCGCCCTCTTCCTTGTAGGGGTGGACGTCCACCCCCTCCCATCTGTACTCGTCGCGTCGATGCCGGACCATGCAGCCATCTGGGCTCAGCCCAGGTTCGAATGATACCGGGCTCCGAGGAAGCTGCCTACCCGCCGCCGCCGCCGCCGCCTCTACCCTTGTTCCGAGGAGGGTTACTGTTCTTGGGCGGATTGTTGCTCCTCGGCGGATTGCTGTTGCCCGTCGTCCGCGGGTTATTGACTCGCGGCACATAGTTCGGCGGGTTCGTCGGCTTTCGAACCGGGTTACGGTTGACCGGAGTGGTCGCGCGTGGGACATAAGACGGAGGCGCGGCCGTGGGGTTGTTTCGAATCGGCGTGTGCGTTGCTCGAGGAATCACGGGCGGGTTCACGCGCGCCGGCGGAAGGTGGTTCCTGCTCATGAAATTGACATCGCCGCTTACGGTGTGGCCCTGGTCGCTCCGGTGCCGCGACTGGACAAACCGATTGGCGTTGTGAAATGCGAGGTCCGCCGGGGTCTGTGGATGGATTCGCTGGTTGGCGTCGAAGCGGAGGCGGTAGTTATTCCGCGCGACCCGCACATCGCCAAACTGGTGCCGCTGACCATATTGCCAGCCGAACAGGCAGGGTTTGCTGTAGCCCGGGTACGGGAGGAAGAAGGAGAGCCAGGAGATCCCGCCGCCTTCGATGTCGATCGCCGCAAAGTGGCACGGACCGCCGTATCCGACGAGAATCAGGTCGGGGTAGTTCCCGATATCGCGCCATCGATTGGGATACAGGTTGTCCAGCCTGGAGATCCTCCGATCCTCGGCAGCCTGCAGGTCATCCTGGAGGCGTTGCGAGGCCGCATTGAGTAAATCTTGCTGGTCATCGCTACGGTTCGCGTAGTCGACGGCCGCATTGTAGTCGTCCTTTGCGTTGAGCACGTCCTGGGCGTAGTCCAACTCGATCTGTCGCCGCTCGTTCTCTCGATCGTGGAGGCCGATGCGCCACGCGATTCCCGAATCGCAGTAGAGAATGTAGAACTGGTCCGCGCTCGAAAACATCGGCGCCGCCGTCAGGCTTGCCATGAGTGCGCCAACTAAGGCCGCTTGCTTCGTAAACATCTTTTTTTGCTCCCACCGGGTTCTACTCCCGCTTTCCGGGAATGGTCCGGGACTCGCAAATGTCTTGCGCTTTCTGCGCAGGCGGCGCGCGAGGCGTCGGCTACGGGGATTACCGGCCCCCCGAGGTAAAGTCCTTCACGAGGGATGGGTTGGATTCATGACGTGCTTGCCGCGAAGGGCGTATTTGCCGCGCTCATCCGGGCCGTCCTCTGGGCCGTTCCGATTCTCCTTCTCCTGATCCCCGCAATCTGGTTCGAGCGGCGCCTGCTCGCCTGGATGCAGGATCGCCGCGGTCCGAACCGCGTTGGCCCGTTCGGCCTGCTTCAGCCGATCGCCGACATCACAAAACTGCTTTTTAAGGAAGAGGTCATTCCGGACGGCGTCGACCGGTTCACTTACGTCCTTGCCCCGGTCCTTGCCCTCATGCCGCCGATCATCCTCGGCGCGGGAATCCCGTTCGGCGCGTACGGGGTGTACAAGCTGTTGACGCCGGTCTCGGACCTCAGCGTCGGCGTGCTGTACGTACTGGGCATCTCCTCGATCGGGGTCTACGGGCTGGTGCTCGCCGGCTACTCCGGGAACAACAAGTATTCGCTCATGGGCGGGCTGCGAGCCTCCGCCCAACTGATCTCGTACGAGCTCGCGATGGGGATGTCCCTCGCCTGCATCGTGCTTGCCACCGGCTCGCTCAACTTCACCTCGATCGTCAGGAGCCAGGAGCAGCCGCTGTGGGGCATTTCCAGCCTGAGCTGGCTTCAAAACTGGAACGTTTTCACCCCGTTCGGTTTTCTCGCGGCGATCGTTTTCGTCGTCTGCATGTTCGCGGAGACCAATCGGCCTCCGTTCGATCTCCCCGAGGCAGAGAACGAGCTGATCGCCGGCTACCACACCGAATACTCGTCCGCCAAGTTCGTCTCTTTCCTGATGGGCGAGTACTTCGCGATGCTCGTCTACGGCACCGTCTTCGCGACCGTCTTCCTCGGGGGCTACAACCTCCTGCCGTTCAACTGGGATACGGTCGAAGCACACGTTCCCGCCCTCGGCGGTCTATGCCACTTCATGGCGTGGATCTCGAACAACCTCGCCCCGCTTTGGCTGATCGGGAAGGTCGCGGCAACGCTGTTTGCTTACATTTGGGTCCGGGCCACGTTGCCTCGCCTGCGCTACGACCAGCTCATGAACCTCGGCTGGAGAACCCTGCTTCCACTGGCGGTAGCCGACCTGGTTCTCGTCGCGATATGGGTTCTCGCGGTTTCGACGTACGGGGCGGGGTGGGGCATGGTCATCGCCGTCGTCCTCATGCTCGTCGGCCTCGTGGTGTACGTGAACATCGTCTCCGTTGGCCGCCGGAAGAGCGATCCGCTTGCCTCGCGCTCGGTAACGATGGTGAGCATCGCCCCCGAGCGAGTCGTAATTCCCGAGCCCGCTGAAGTCCAGCCGTCAGGAGCCGGATAGCTCTTGAATCCGAATCTTTTCGCGTTCAGCGTGGTGGCGATCCTCTCGGTCCTGTCCGCCCTGGGCGTCGTGTTCTTCAAGAACGCGGTGCGCTCCGCGCTCAGCCTCGTCGCCACGTTCGCTCTGCTTTCGGTCCTCTACCTGACGCTCGACGCGCAGCTCCTCGCCTGGACGCAGCTCGTGGTTTACGCGGGGGCGATCATGGTCCTGTTCCTGTTTGTGATCATGGTTTTGAACTTGAGCAAGCAGCCCGCGCTCATTGAGCGCCGTGACCCCAAGCTGATGCTGGCGACGCTTCTCGGGTTCGGTTTTGCGGGCATCATCGGCGTCCAGGTGGTCACGCCGCTCTTGCCGCCGAGCGAGATCGTCAAAGATCCCGTGCTGGCCCCGAACGGATTCGGTCAACCGCAGGCGATCGGCATGGCCCTCTTCACCGACTACGGCTACCCGTTCGAAGCGATCAGCGTGCTCCTGCTCGTGGGCATCGTCGGCTCGATCCTCCTTGCCAAGCGGAGGCTTCGATGAACGGCGTTCCGATGGCGGCCTACCTCCTGCTCGGCTTGGTGCTGTTCACGATCGGGGTGGTCGGCGTCGTGATCCGGCGCAGCCCCATCGTCATCTTCATGTGCATCGAGCTGATGCTCAACGCGGTGAACCTGACGACCCTGGCGTTCGCTCGCTATCTGCCGCAGTTCGTGGCCGGGCGCGAGCGCGGCCACACCGCCGTCGCCGGCGAAATGATCGTCATCTTCATCATGGCCGTCGCCGCCGCCGAGGTCGCCGTCGGGCTCGGCATCATCATGGCCATCTTCCGGCTGCGGGACAGCACGGACATCGACCAAATGAACGTGCTGAGGGGCTAAACCATGGGCGATTCCGACTTCAGCTACGTTCCCTGGATCGTCTTCACCCCGCTCCTCGGCTTTCTCTTCCAGGCGCTCCTGGGCAAGTTCCTGATCGACCGGCTCGGCGCACGCGGACGTTGGTTTTGCGGTTTTGCCGCGGTGCTGGTTGTCGCCTTCCCGTTCCTACTCGGGGTGGCGGCTGCGTTTAAGTTGGCGGGGATGGCGCCGGCAATGCGCGGAACGATGGTCACGGTTGCTCCCTGGATCGACCTCGTTGGCTTCCGGGCGCCCCTCGAGTTCTACGTCGATCCCCTGAGCATCACGATGGTGCTCGTGGTGACGGGGGTCGGCAGCCTGATCCACCTCTATGCGACGGGCTACATGGCGGAGGACGCGGACTACCCGCGATTCTTCACCTACATGAATCTGTTCATCGTCGCGATGCTGATTCTCGTGCTCGCCGGGAACCTGCCCCTCCTCTTCGTGGGGTGGGAGGGCGTGGGGCTCTGCTCCTACCTGCTGATCGGCTTTTGGTACAAGGACCACGCCAACGCGAAGGCCGCCAACAAGGCGTTCATCTTCAACCGGGTCGGCGATCTCGGGTTTGTGCTCGGGCTGTTCCTGCTCTTCTGCGTCTTGGCGCGGAGCGCGGGATCCGTGCCCGACGGACGGTTCCTGAGCTTCGATCTGATCCGGGTTCAGCTTGTGAATGCGATCGGCGCCAACCCGGGTTACGCAACCGCGATCGCACTGCTGCTCTTCGTGGGGGCTTGCGGCAAGTCGGCCCAATTCCCGCTTTACTCCTGGCTGCCCGATGCCATGGCCGGTCCGACGCCGGTCTCGGCGCTCATTCACGCGGCGACGATGGTCACCGCCGGCGTTTTCATGCTGAACCGGATGTATCCGGTGTTTCAGGCTTCGCCGGTCGCCGGAGGGGTCATCGCGGCGATCGGCGCCTTCACCGCGCTGTTCGCCGCGCTCATCGCCTTTGGTCAGATGGATATCAAGAAGGTCCTCGCCTTCAGCACGGTGAGCCAACTCGGGTTCATGTTCGTGGCGTGCGGAGCCGGCGCCTACGACGCAGGCATGTTCCACGTGGTGACCCACGCCTTCTTCAAGGCGCTGTTGTTCCTCGGGGCAGGCGCGGTGATCCACGCGATGGCGCACAACCAGGACCTGCGCAACTACGGCGGCCTGAGGAAGTATCTGCCGATTACGTTCTTGACGGTGATGGCGGGCTTCCTCGCGATTGCCGGATTCCCGTATCTAGCGGGCTTTGCGAGCAAGGAGGAGATCCTAGGCTCGGCGATCGGCAACGGGGCGGTGGTCGTCCGGATATCGGGCTTCGTCGCCCTCTTCACCGCGTTCCTGACCGCGGTGTACATGGCCCGGCTCGCCGGCCTCACCTTCTTCGGCGCCGAGCGATGGCGTGAACTGCCCGAACCGCACGCTCACGAGGATCAGGCGCTTCCCGCGCTGATGGAGGACGAGCCGGACCCCAACCGCTTCTACTACACGGCGGCGGAACTCGCCGAGCGCGAAGCCCACGCGGCCCACGCCGACCACCACGAGCTGGGTCCGGAGCACAAGCCGCACGAGGCGCCGCTCAGCATGTCGATTCCGCTGATCGCGCTGGCGATCCCGTCATTGCTGGCCGGGTTCATTCTTGGCGGCGAGCGGCTCCAGAACTGGCTCTATCCGGCCGGGGTCAAACCGGGGCTACTGGGCTGGGACGCGCCGCCATGGCTGCCATGGGTGAGCGGCGCCGCCGCGCTCCTCGGCATCGCGTATGGGCTGCGCACCTACATGAAGGGACTGCCTGCCGACCAGGGTTGGGATATGGGCAAGTGGAACCCGCTTCGCCGCCTCAGCGCCGATCAGTTCCATTACGATGCCGAGCTCATGGCCGGGATGTCGGTGGGGGGCAGAACCGTCGGGCTTGCCTTGAGCAAGGGCTTTGATCCGCTCTTCGTCGACGGAACCGTGAATGCGACCGGCTACACCGCCGGGGCCCTTGGGCTCATGCTTCGAAAGCTGCAGTCCGGCTACGTCCGCTTCTACGCTTTGACGATGCTGATCGGCGTGCTCGCCATCGTCGGCTACCTTCTCTACGCATCCAAGGGAGGGGCCAGCCTCTAAATGGGCCTGCTCAGCCTCATCACCTTCGCTCCGATTATCGGGGCCCTCATCATCGCGTTGATTCCCGCCGAGCACGTGAAGGCGATCAAGGGGCTCGCGATGGTCACCGCCATTGCCACCCTCGGCTTCTCGCTCTTCATTTTTGGGCAGTTCAAGCCGGGCGACTTCCACTTCCAGCTTCTGGAATCGATCCCATGGATCCCGTCGCTCGGGATCCGATATCAGGTCGGGGTCGACGGGATCAGCCTCTGGATGGTGGTGATGACCGCCGTGCTTGGGGTCGTTGCGACCGGAGTGAGCCTCTACGAGAGCAAACGGGTGAAGGCGTTCATGATCCTTCTCCTGCTGCTCGAGACGACCATGCTCGGCACGTTCGTGGCCGTGGACATGATCCTCTTCTACACGTTCTTCGAGGCGGCGCTGCTGCCGATCGCGCTTCTGATTTGGATTTGGGGCGACGAGAACCGGAAGAAGGCCGCGGTTCGGGTGTTCATCTACCTGTTCGCGGGCTCGATTCTGATGCTCGTGGGGATGATCGTGTTGGCGCAGCGAACCCAACTGGCGACCGGTCACCTCAGCTTCAGCCTCATCGACGTCCAAGCGGCGGTGGCGAACGGCAAGCTCTGGGCCGGCGCGCTCAGCCTCGAGGTTTGGGTCTTCTGGGCGTTCGCACTCGCGTTCCTCATCAAGAGCCCGGCCTTCCCGTTCCACACATGGCTCGTTGACAGCTACACGCAGGCGCCGACTGGCGCCGTGCTTCTCGGCGTGCTCGTCAAGACCGGAACCTACGGCCTCATCCGCTTTTGCATCACGCTGTTTCCCGAGGCGCTTCCGCGCGCCGCCCCGGCGATCATGGGTCTGGCGGTCGTCGGGATTCTGTACGGCGGTGCGGTGGCGGCTGTTCAACTCGACATCAAGAAGCTGATCGCCTTCTCCAGCCTGGCCCACGTCGGGTTTATCGTCCTGGGCGCCTTCTCCCTGAGCTACAACGGCCTTGTCGGCGCCGTCCTCGGCGGGGTGAACCATGGGTTTGCGACCGGCGCCCTCTTCCTCCTGGTCGGGCTACTTTACTTGCGGCGCCGCTCCCGCGGTGTGAACGAATTCGGCGGGCTGAAGGCGCAGATGCCGGTTTTCGCCGCCCTCTTCCTGATCTCAACCCTGGCCGCAGTCGGCTTGCCGGGCACGAATGCCTTCGTCGGCGAGTTCCTATCGCTGCTGGGCACGTTTGAGTCCGGGATTGCCCACACCGTGGGCCTGTCTGTTGGCTACGCGGTTCTCGCGGCAGCCGGCGTCATCCTGGCCGCGGTCTACATGCTCATCCTCTTCCAGAAGCTCTTCTACGGTGAGCCCAAGCTTCCGGCAATCCGCCGGCTCCGGGATTTGCGGGGGTGGGAAGTGGCTTTGGCCTTAGTTCCGACCGCGCTCATCCTTTGGGGCGGCATCTATCCGGCCACCTTCACCGGCCCGATGCAGGCGAGCGTGAACGCGACCCGGATGATGGGGATGAACTCCGCGAATCAGAGGCCGGCGTGGGGGAACTCCGCTCAGAGCCTGGATGAGCGGCTCAACTTGTACCAGGGCGCGGAGCAGGTGGCGCCGGCTGGAGTTCACGCCCAAGGGCCGATCGCCGCCTACAACGCCGCCCGGCCGGAGGATGGCCCCTGATGTTTCAGTACGCACCTCCGAGCATCGAGTGGCTGACGATCTTGCCAATCCTGACCGTCGTGGTCACCGGCGTGATCGCGCTGCTCATCGAGCTTCTCCGTCCCAAGGGCGCGAACGGGGTGGCCGTGGCGGTTTCTCTCATCGGCCTTGTCGTGGCGGCGGGATTCACCGTCATCGGATTTGCGCGGCCAGAGGCGGAGACGTTCGCGGGCATGGCGATCCGCGACGGCTTTGGCTCCTCGATCGAGCTGATCGTGATCGTCGTGACCGCCCTCGCGGTTCTATTCAGCGACTCCTACCTCCGGGAAAAGGGCATCGCCTTCGGCGAGTTCTATCCGCTCGCCCTTTGGTCGGCCTCCGGGGCGATGATGATGGCGACCACCCGCAATCTGCTGATGGTCTTCATCGGCCTCGAGGTTCTGTCGGTCTCTCTCTACGTCCTTGCCGGTCTGAGCCGAAGCGAGGAGAAGTCGGAAGAGGCCGCCATCAAGTATTTCTTGCTCGGCGCCTTCGCCAGTGGCTTCTTCCTCTATGGGTTGGCCTTCTTTTACGGCGCGACAGGAACCACCCATTTGAGCGGCTTCGCCGACGCGATTCAGGCCGACTACTCCCCGACGAAGGGGCTGCTCATCGCGGGATTGGGGCTCATGCTCGTGGGGTTCAGCTTCAAGAGCGGGTTTGTGCCGTTCCACCAATGGACACCCGACGTGTACCAGGGCGCACCGACGAACGTGACCGCGTTCATGGCGGGGATCGCCAAGCTGGGCGCGCTCGCCGCGTTATGGCGCGTGCTGGAGGTCTACACCGGCTGGCAGACAACCTGGATGCCGGCGATGATCTGGGTTGCGATCCTGACGATGTCGGTCGGAAACCTGGCCGCACTGGTGCAGAAGGACGTCAAACGGATCCTCGGTTATTCGTCGATTTCGCACGCCGGCTACATGCTCGTCGCCGTCCTGGCGCATGCCAAGAGCCCGCAGACGGTTTCCGACTTCTCGCTGCTGTACTACCTGTTCGGCTACAGCCTCATGACGATCGGCGCGTTCGCCATCGTCTCGCTGACGGCGCGGAGCGGCAAGGAAGGCACGCGGCTGGAGGATCTCCGTGGGCTTGCCTACCGGAGCCCGTTCGTGGCGACCTGCCTCGTCATCTTCATGTTTTCGCTCATCGGCCTGCCGCCCACGGTGGGTTTCGTGGGCAAGCTGCTTATCTTCAATGCGGCGGTTCAGGCCAATCTGATGCCGCTCGCCATCGTGCTCGCCGTCAACTCGGCGGTTAGCGCGTTCTACTATCTCGGCATCGTGTGGGCAGTGATGGGCAAGGAGCAGGGCGAGCCAAAGCCGTGGACGATCGAACTCGGCCCGAGGGTCGCGTGCGTGCTTTGCGCATTCGGCGTGCTTGCCGCCGCCATCTTCGTTGGCCCTGTTCAAGGCTGGCTCAGCGAGCAACACCGAGCGACCCAGGCGACTCCGGTCTTGGTGAGCCGGGGTTAAGTCCGTCTGCCGGAGCGGCGCCCCAACGGACGGACGCTCAACTTAGGGTTCGAAGATCTTGACGGTCGCCGGCGGCTTGCCGTCGACCGAGATCGTGGCGATTCCCCCCTGGCGCTCGACGCGAGAGGTGGTCCGGATGTAGCTGGCGCGCGTCCAAGTCGGCGCGGTATTGCCGATGGTGACGCCCCGGAAGGTGAAGGTCACCTTGTTGCCGGTCGCATCGCGCTGAGCCTGGAAAGGCCCGGTATGGCCGATGCCGTCGGTTCGGTACTCGACGTCGGTCGCGAAGCCCTTGTAGTTGGTGAGGGTGACCTCGATCTTGTCGGCCTGGATCGGCTTCTTCACGGCTTCCAGCCAGAAGTAGAAGTCGATGGTCTTGGCGGCGACTTCCCTCGCCACGCGCTCGTGGTACATGGCCGGGACCGGGCCGCCCGGCGTCATCAGCGTGATCGGATGGTTGACATCCTGAAGGTCGGTGGCTTTCAGAAACGGGTGGGCGGCGAGGGTCGTGCCGTGAAGCGGCACGGTGCCTCCCGGGGCAAGAACGGTCGCCATCGCGCTCGCCGCGAGAGTGACGCCGGCCAGCGCAAGCGCCCTGCGAAGGGAAGCGTTGCGAGTGGAAAGGTGTTGAAGCTTGTACATGGTTACTCTTCCGATCCGCCAGGGGGGACGGTTCGCTACCCATTCTAACCGGCTTCGCCGGGCCGTTCTATCATAGTGAGTGGTGATTGGTGAGGCGAAAGCGGTGAGTTCCATGCAGCGCCTCTCAGGTTTCGGCCAATCCGAGTTCGTCGACGGCGAGCCCACCTTTCCCACCACCGTCGAAGACGTACACGCGGTCTTCCGCTCGGCGGGCGCCGAGGGCCGAAAAGTGGTTTTGCGAGGGGCCGCACGTAGCTACGGCGATGCGGCGATTGCCGAAGGGGCGATGGTTCTCGACTGCACCAAGCTCAACCGAGTCCTGGCGTGGGACGCCAGGACCGGCGTGATCGAATGCGAAGGCGGGGCGACCATCGAGGATCTGTGGCGGACCGGCCTCCCGGACGGCTGGTGGCCGCCGGTTGTGAGCGGAACCATGTTCCCGACTCTGGCGGGGGCGCTCGCCATGAACATCCACGGGAAGAACGCGTTCAAGGTCGGCACGCTCGGCGAGCACGTGCTCGAGCTGGATCTCGCCACGCCGGGGTGCGGTGTGCTGACCCTGACGCCGCAGGACGAGCGCTTCTACGCGGCCATCAGCGGGTTCGGCATGTTCGGCGCCATCGTTCGCGTGAAGCTCCAGATGAAGAAGGTCCAGACTGGAGAGCTCAAGGTCTACGCCTGTTCCCCCCGAAGCTGGCAGGAGCAGATCGAGACGTTCGAGAAGTACGAGCACGAGGCCGACTACATGGTCTCCTGGATCGACTGCTTCGGCCGGGGAGCCAATTCGGGCCGGGGTCAGTTCCACGCTGCGTGGTACGTCCATTCCGACGATCCGAGTCCGGTCTCGTTGCGGCTCGACCATCAGGATCTCCCGACCCGAATTCTCGGCATCGTCCCCAAGTCCTCGGTGTGGCGCTTCCTCAAGCCCATCAACAACCGCACCGGTGTCCGGTGGCTGAACGGAGCAAAGGACTTCTCC
>DATGIR010000579.1:0-2622 GCA_035295605.1 Fimbriimonadaceae bacterium
GCTCGCTTGAAATCGGCCCCCGTCAGGGTGGCGCCAGACAGGTCGGCGCCGCTGAGGTGGGCGCCCGTTAACGTGGCTCCCGTCAAGTCGGCTCCGGCAAGCCGGCATCCGGTGAAGTTCGAGTCGCCGAAGTGGGCGAACGCCAGGTGAGCGTCGGAGAAGTCCGATCCCGTGAAGTCGACAAATTGGGCCTGGGCCCCAACCAACGTGGCGCCCTTGAAGCTGGATCGTCTCACGATGGAACGGGCAAGCGTGGCGCCGGTGAAATTCGCCTGGTCGAGAACCGAGTCGGTCAGTCCCATCGCGGTGCAGTCGGCGCCCACCAACGACACGCTGGCGAGATTTGCGTGATGCACAGCGGCGTACGAGAGGCTTGCCAAGTCCATCGAACAGCCCCCAAGGTCAGCGCCGCAGAGGTCGGCGTTCGTGAAATCGGCGCCGTCGAGGGTCGCCGCGGTAACTGGCCGCCCCGTCTGGATCGAGACGGTGTAGTCGGACCAGACACTTGCCTCAAGATTCGCGCCCGAGAAGTCCGCGCCGAGTAGGTCGACGTACCGGAAATCCGCGTTTACGAGGAATGCCCCGTGCGCCTTCAGGAAGGCGAGGCTCAACGGTTGCCGCTCGACGTACGAGTTCTCGGCGTAGGTGTTCCGGCGGAAGACGACCGGCGCGACACCCGCGATGATCTTCTGCTGCTCGTGAAAGTCCGCTACGGTATGCCACGACGTTGGGCGTCCGCTGACGTCGTCGTTCAGGTTGGGCACGGTACCGAGCGCGTCGAAGGACGGGATGATAGGTGCGATGCTCGAGCGCCGCTTCAGATCGGCATGAACCGAGCGGAGGTGGGCGAGCGCCTCATCCGCGTCGTTCCGTGCAGCACTTCCCGATGGAACGCGTTGGAGAAAGTTCGTCGCCGAGCCCAAGTCGCCCTCCACCTGGTGGATGGTGAGACCAACGCGGGAGTCGGCGGGAGCGCCGACCGACACCGTATACCAGTCCCACCCCATAACGAAGCCGACGAGGGCCGTCACGCCCAAACTGATCGCCAAGACAAATCGCCGGACCCCCCACGGGGTGGTCCTTGGGACGACGCGCCCCTCGGCGACCCGATGATGCACGTACCGGGCGCGGGTCGCCCTGAAGTAAAGCAGGGAGTAGGTGATCCAACCGAAGGTTGCAATGGTGACTGATATCTGCCAAATAGCCAGCGATTCATCGTGGCGCGGCCGGCAGCGCAGGTAGATAAGGAACTGGGTGGCCGGCATCGCGCCGTAGGCGACAATGACGCTGCCCAGGACCTGAGCGACGCGCGTCCAATTCAGTCTTCTGAAGACGAGGCGGCTCAGATCGTTCAGGAGCCAAGGGTACGTCACGTCGTCGATCGTCATCCCATCCTGGAAGCGTGCCGGCAGGAGGGCGGTCAGGTCCCAGAGCCGCTGCAAGTAGAAGTGGAACGTGATGGTTTGAGCAAGGATGACAAACGGGCTGATCCCGAAGAAGACCCGCGGAGGGACGGCGAGGTTGACGAGGGGAATCGTGGCGGTCCCATGGTTGGTGAGGAAGTCGTAATCCTTGGTGGTGAACGCCACAAGCAGCACGAACGCGCAGCTGACCAGCGTGGCGAGTCCCACCGTCGCGGCGAGCTTCGAGAGGTCGTTCACGTTGTTCAGCAGGGTGAAGCCGGGGAACTTGTCGGGCAGATTGCATCGGGTCAGGTCGGCGCCGGCAAGTTGACGCGGAATCAAGCCGATGACCTGAGAGAGGTCGGCCTCCATAAGGTCAGCGGAGGTGAACGCGACGCGAGCCACAGTGGCCGCGCCGAAATCGAGCCCCTTGAGGGTGGCGCCCGTGAAGTTGGCGTCGGTCAAGTCGGCGCCGGCGGGAATGCCTGTAATCGTCGTGTCGCCGAACTCGGGCGCGCGATTCTCCGCCCGGGCCTTGTCCAGCTCGAGTTGTACGTCTTTCGCGGTCAGGACACTCGCCATAGTTGCCTCGTCAAGCGATCCTCGCGGTTTTGACGACTGTTACTTTATAACCTTTTCAGTGGCCAAAGGGCAAGGGCTCGCAGTACCTACAAGAAGAGGCACTGCGGCAGGGCGGCAGCAGCGGAGATCACGATGGCGTCCCGCTTAAATCGGTCGACGACACCGGAAGCGAGGGGAGCGCGGCTCTTGATCGTCACGACCGGTTCGCCTGCTTGGACCGGCTCTCCCACGGTTTTGTTAACGACCACTCCGACCTGGAGGTCGACCTGGTCCTCCTTGCGGCGGCGCCCGCCGCCGAGGTCGAGGACCAGCTCACCCACCGCGCCGGCATCGAGCTTGGCGAGGTATCCGGAGGCGGGCGCGGAGACGGGGGTTTCGGTGAGGGCTTGGACCTGCGGGTCCATCGCCCGGGCGCCCTGTGCTTCGAACCACGCCTCGGCCTTGGCAAGCGCCTTGCCGGAGCGGAGCATCGCTTCGGGGTCGGCCTCAACCCCGGCGGCCCTTAGGGTGTTCCTGGCAAGCTGCAGGCAGAGCATCTCGAAGCGCCGCTCGGGGCCGGCCAGCGGCTGGTTGCGAAGCACCCGTAGGGCTTCGGCGACTTCGAGGGCGTTGCCGACGGCGGCGCCGAGCGGCTGGC
>DATGIR010000580.1:0-3303 GCA_035295605.1 Fimbriimonadaceae bacterium
CAGCGTGTTCAGCGGGAAGGCCGAGGTGGGACAAAACGTGCGCACCTCGCTTACCCAGGCCGCGGCCGAAGAGCTTCGGGTGCGGATCGACGAGTTGACGGTAACCCTGGCGGACACGGATGTGGTGCCGTTCGACATGGGAACCTTCGGCAGCCGTTCGACGCCCACGATGGTGCCGCAGGTGCGGCGGGCGGCGGCGAGCGCACGGGAAACGATGATCGACCTCGCCGCCAAGAAGTGGGGCGCACCGCGCGACCAGGTGACGGCGGCGAACGGCACGATCACCGGGCCGTCCGGGCAATCGTCCACCTACGGAGCGATCGCGAAGCTCCAGGCAATCGACGGGCCGATCACCCAAGACCTTCCACTAACGCCTGCAGCCGACTGGAAGGTGCTCGGAACGGACGTGGCGAAGATCGCTGCGGAAGAGATCGTGACCGGCAAACACAAGTACACCTCCGACTACCGGCGCGAGGGGATGTTGTTCGGCAAGGTGCTTCGGCCGCCCTCGTTCGGGGCGGTGGTGGTTTCGGCGGAAACCGGCGATGCCGCCGGGATGCCCGGGGTGACGGTGGTCCATGACGGCGACTTCATTGCGGTCACCGCGCCCACCACGCGTCTGGCAAATCGAGCCCTCGCAGCGCTGAAAGTGACTTGGAAGGAAACCCCGCAGCCCTCCTCGAAGGACCTGCCCGGGCTGTTCCGGGCCACGGCCCCGGCGGCGCCGGCGTGGAGCGCGGAGAAGAAGCTGACGGGAACCTACACCGCGCCCTATATCGCGCACGTTCCGCTCGAGCCGCGCGCGGGGCTTGCGGAGTGGGACGGGACAAAGATGACGGTGCATACGGGCAGCCAGCGGCCGTTCGGAGTGCGAACCGAAGTGGCACACGCGCTCGGCCTGCCCGAGGAGAAGGTGCGCGTGATCGTGCCGGACACGGGCTCGGGGTACGGCGGCAAGCACACCGGCGATGCGGCGGTCGAAGCGGCGCGGATGGCGAAGGTCATCGGCAAGCCGATCATGGTGGCCTGGTCGCGAAGGGACGAAATGACGTTCGCCTATTTCCGGCCCGCGGGCGTGATCGATATCGCGAGCGGGACCAAGGCGGACGGAACGCTGACCCACTGGGAGCACGACAACTACAATTCCGGCGGCGCGGGAATACCTACGCCGTACGCGGTCCCCGAACCGAGAACGGCATTCCACGAGGTGCAATCACCGCTCCGGCAGGGCTCCTACCGGTCGCTGGCGGCGGCATTCAACAACTTCGCGCGCGAGACGCACATGGACGAGCTCGCCCACGAGCTGGGGATCGATCCCCTCGACTTCCGTTCGAAGAACCTGAAGAACGATCGGATCCAGGCGGTGCTTTCGGCGGCGGCGGACCAGTTCGCCTGGGGCCGGGAGAAGGCGGCGGCGGGCCGGGGCTTCGGGCTGGCGTGTGGGACCGAGAAGGGTAGCCAGGTGGCGACGTTCGTCGAGGTTTCCGTGGATTCGACGACCAAGGCGGTGAAGCTGGAGCGGATCGTGACGGCCTACGAGTGCGGGGCGATTCTCAACCCGGAGCTGCTCAAGCTGCAGGTCGAAGGCGCGGTGGTGATGGGGATCGGCGGGGCGATGTTCGAGGCGATCGAGTTCGAGAACGGCCGGATCCTCACCGACCATCTCTCGAAGTACCGGGTGCCGCGCTACGCCGACGTGCCGCCGATGACGACCATCCTGCTGGATCGTAAGGATCTTCCCTCGGCGGGGGCCGGCGAGACCCCGATCATCGCGATCGCGCCCGCGATCGGGAACGCGATCTTCGCGGCGACCGGGGTCAGGCTGCGGTCGCTGCCGCTCAAGCTGCCGGCCTGAAGGGCCGGCAGCCTGAGTCACCAGTCACCGATCACCAATTCACCACTTGAGCTTGCGGTAGAGCCACGCGCCGGCCAGCGCGGTGGGGACCCAGATCGGCGCCCAGACGAGCGTGAAGATCAGCAGCTGGCCAAGAACCCGGCCGGCGGCGGAGAGGCCGTTGACGGCGGTGGCCCAGGTGTCCCCGAGCCAGCTATCGGCGCCGTCGCCGCTCTTGGATGAATGGTCGCCCACGCTTGGTCGCTGGGTAAGGCTCACGTTGATGGTGGAGAACGCCGCCTGATCCTTGGTCATGTTGCGTTGGGCGAGCGTGCTCTCGATCTCGGTGCGAATTTCGGTGAGCTTGTCTCGAATCTCCATGATCTCGCCGGTACGGCGGGCGCGGCCCAGGAGGATCATGTAGTCGGCCTCTTCGGCGCGGAGCACCTTGAGCCGGGCATCCATATCGACCACGTCGCCGGTCACGTCGTTGCCGCTCGAGGAGTCGCCGGTGACGTCGCCGAGGGCGCGGATCGCCTTCAGCGTGTTCTCGAACTGGCTGACGGGGACGCGGATGGTGATGGTCGCGGTGCCGGCCTGACCTTCGGCCTCGCTGCGGTTGCTTTCCTGCACCCATCCGCCGGCGACCTTGGCGTCGTTTTCGACGGCCTGCTGAGCGTCGGCGATGTTCTTGACCTTGACGGTCAGGCCGGCGGTCTTCTCGATGAGCTGGGGCGCTCGGTGGGGTGTCGGTGATGCCGGGGTCGCCAATCCGACCGCGGACTGCGGATTTATCTCCCCGTCGGATGGGGGGGCGCCGTTGAAGGCGTTTGCGCCGTTGGCCGCAGAGTTACTTCCGCGCCCAGACGAGCCGCTATTTCCCCCAAGGTGTCGACCGGCACCCCCGCCGAGCGCGTCGTTCGCCTTGGCCCTCTCAGCCACGGGCGGTCCGCCCGGGACGGCACCTCCGGCGGCTCCCTTGAAGGCCGTATCGGCCCTTGCGTCGGCCATGCCATCACCGCCGCCGGTTCCCGTTGCCGTTGAGCCCGTAGTACCGGTGGTCGTTTCCCCGGGGGGCATGGGACTCATTGCGAATGCATTGGCCCTCTTTTCCGCGAGCGCGCTTACGCTCCTCGCCTGGTACCTCGACTCGGCGAATACCGGGAAGAAGACCATGCCGACTAATCCCACCCCGACCACCGCAGCGGCCGTCCAAGCTACCCACCGCAGTTGTTGAAACATCGCCCTCTGGTGTTTAGCCTTCGGCTTCGCCGTCTCGATGGCGGCCAGCGTCGCCTCGAGGCCGGACGGCTCGGGTTGGGTCACGTATTCCCGGATGGACTTGGAGAGCCGCCGAAGATCTTCGATCTCCTTGCGGACGGCCTCGTTGGATTCCAGTTCCTTCTCGACCAGACGTCGTTCGGCGATGCTGAGCTCGCCGTCGCTAAAAGCTTTGTATAGGTGTTGCA
>DATGIR010000581.1:0-3932 GCA_035295605.1 Fimbriimonadaceae bacterium
GGCGCCACCGAGAGCTTTCGAGGGCGTGGCGCCGCAGAGTGCTCGGCCCTCGCACTGGAATTCTTGTCTGGTCATTCCTTCTTCTGGCCGCGCTGCTCCTTCAACACGTCCCGTTGAGCCAGCAGTGGACGCTAGTGGTGGGTTCGTGGTTTGGCGGGATCGTGGCCGCGTGGCTCCTGCTTCCGGACATAGCTATGCCAGGTCGGTTTGGAAACTGGCGACGCGGTGGGTGGGGTGAGGAGAACACCGCGAGTGAGGTGAACTCGCTCAAGAAGCGCGGGTGGACGGTTCGACACGACCTCGCGACATCGAAGAAGGCGAACATCGATCACCTCCTCGTCGGCCCGTCGGTTTACGTGCTCGATTCGAAGAACCTGAAAGACAGCAGAGTCACCGTGGAAGGAGAAGCTCTCCGGGTGACGCTGATCGATGATCCCGAGTCGAGCTATCTCCTGGACCGGTTCCCGGTGAAAGGGCAGGCCTTTCGACTCGAGCGGTCGATCGAGAAGCACTTCGGGTTTCGCGCACAGGTGCAGCCGGTCGTCGTCGTGTGGGGCGTTTTCGAGGAGCGAGAGGCCTGGTTGGGAGGCCTCGCGGTCGTGCAGGGAATGCACTTGAAGACCTGGCTGGAGTCGCGACCCCGAACTCTCGTGCGCGATGAGCATCGTGAGGCGCTGGCCAGGTGGTTGAAGAATCTACGTTCGGCGTGATGTCTGAGCGGCTTCGAACGCGAGCTAGCTAGGCGACTAGCGTCAGGCTTGCATCGCTGACGGACTCGAGAAGTCTCGTACGGAACTGGGCCAGATGTTCTGCAGCCCTGTACCCGACGTCGAGGAAGTACAGCTTTACGTCGGTGTTGAACCCGGCGACTCGATACGGCGCCGGCAGGTTCTGGTCGCCTTGCAAGACGACGGGGTAGACCAGGGCTACTTCAGCGGGCCCGTAGCGCGAGTGCTGCGCGTAGGCGATGACTTGATAGATGTCGCTTCGGTTGACTCGGATCGAACGGTGAGCGACTTCGAGCTCGAGGACTTGGTCCGAGTCTTCGGTGACCAGCCTGGTGTCTTTGTACTTCGCGTCGAGGATGAGACGCTGTCCAAGGATCTGCAAGACGTAGTCGGGTAGAACGCCAGTCCGGAGGACGGTCGATCCTTCGGGGCCTAGGATCTCGGCCTGGCCTCCTCGCGGGAGGCGCTTGATGCCCGGTGTAGTCCTCAGGATTCCCTCGAGGGCGCGTTCGAAGAGAAGCGATGTGCTCCAAAGGAAGGCGTCTTGTCGGTGGGCGCCCAGCTCAGTGGTCATGTAGGTGTGCGCGAGCAAGGCCCGACACTTGTTGATGATCGGCGCGTAGTGCCGCATTGATCCGCGTAGTCGGAGACGGTTGAAGTCGGCCGAATGAATCGGCCGGTCGCTTACGGCGCCGACGTACGGGAGTAGACCGTCGGCCCAGTCGCAAAGCTCGCGGCGGGCGGCGGGCAGAGGCACTAGGGTGGCGAGCCGGCGCAGTTCGCGGAGGCTTCGCTTGAGGATCTGATTGGCGAGGTTGTCCCGGGTGAACTCGAAGAACTGGCACGGGGCCTGGTGACTTTGACCGGATGTGACGTAGCGCTGGAGGTACTCGCTCATCAGTAGGCGGCCGCGGATGCGTGCTTCGAAGACCTCGTGTTGAACGATGTAGTCGCGGCGCAGGTGACGCAAGATGAAGCTCTCGAGTTCAGCCAAGAACCACGCGATGAGATGCGCAGTCGGTGATTCCCGCAGCGTGTCGACCTGCGCTTCGAGCCGATGTTGGGCAACACGATTCCGATCGCGTCCGTAGGCGTAATCAGCGAGGAAGAAGAGATCGAGGTCGAGCTTGGGCCGGATCTGAAGCTGGGGCGTATAGCCGTCGCGCCTCGGGAGCTGAGCAACTCCTGCCCAGCCGTCGGTTCGGACACGCCAGATGTCATCGTCGCCACCGAGAGGCCGGTTGACTTGGAAGCCGAGGGCGGCCCATTGATCCTCGTAAAGTTCGACGAGCTCCGTTTCGGCGTCGAGTGTTTGTCCCTCCCGAATCTCGAGAACCGCCTGCGAGAGGCGCCAGCGCGGTTCGGACGGGGTTACGACCTCCACGGCTCGGACTTGAGGTGTGTCCCCACGAGTGCGGTCATCTCTCGCTGTCGCGGTCGAGACTCCGGGCTCGTCTCGGTGAAGCCCAGACTCGTTAGGAGCCCATCAAGCTGGCTCCGCTCGAATCGTCCCTCTGCTTCGTACTCGAGGAGTAGCGGGTAGATCTCGTAGCCGAATCGCGCGGCCACTGCTTCACAGCCTGCATCGCCACTGGCAGGTCCCTCCTCGAGGAGGAAGTACGAATGGCCGACTTGGAGCTCCTGCAGGCCGGGCTCTGAAAACAGAGAGCCAACCTCGTCAAACAGCCAGAGGGCCGCGGCGCGATCTTTCGTCCCACTGAAGTTCATGTGGTTCTCGATCACCTGCCTGTCCGGCTGGACGTCGAGAAACACGAAGCGTCGCCTCAACGCGTAGTCGACGAGTGCGATCGACCGGTCGGCCGTGTTCATCGTCCCGATGAAGTGCAAGTTGGACGGGATGACGATCTCACTGTTGCCGTCGACTGAGTAAGGGCTCGCAACGGGCTGATCTCGGTACTCGAGCGCGTAAATCAGCTCGCCGAAGATTTTTGAGATATCGCCTCGGTTGATCTCGTCAATCACGAGTAGGGCGCGAACCTCCGACCCCTTCTCCTTCAACAACCTCGCGACTGCAGCAATCAGCCCACCGACCTTGTCGCGTGCCTCAAAGGTGATCCCTTGTGCGAGTGGCCGCGCGACGAGGCCGCGAATGAAGTCTTCGTACGTATACGACGGATGGAACTGGACGATGTCCCAGACGACCCGCAGCCCGCTGGACTCGACCTGATCGACGAGAGCCGGGACGGTTCGCCTCTCCTCTGGGAGGGCGCCGAGATGGCTTGTTAGGCGCGCCGGGCCAGGGTTTCCGCCGGCCAACCAGCTGAGATAGCGACGAGCTGCGAACGTCTTCCCCACTCCAGGCGGGCCCTGGAGGATCACCTGACGCTTGCGCTGCAGTTGCTGATGAAGCTCCTCGAGCTCAGCAGGCACCGGCTGTAACGGCGGTAGCGGCCGAGCGCTCGCAGCCCCGCGCCGGAGCAACTCCTCAAACTGGTTCTTGTCTATTTCGGCGATCGATATCTGCGTATTTGAGCGGGGATCGAACTCCACCCGGGGGACAGGCCGCTCGAATTGTTTGTAGTCGACGATGCGGGCTCGGAAGTGACGCTCGCTTCCCTCCCCGTCGATGTCGACTCGCTCGACTCGCCCTTGGCCGAAGAATGTCTGCCCGTCGTCGCCCGATCCGGGACGGTAATAGACAAACCGCGCCCCAGGACTTTCGGACAAGCGTTTCCAGGCGCCGGAGGAGTTCGGCGTCCAGTGGTACACGCTGCCTTCATCATCCAACTCGTAGGCGCTACCCGAGCCGCGCTGCAGCAGCGCGAAGTAACGAATCGTTCGCGGCTCGCCGCCGGCGATTAGCTCCTGCAGCCGCTGTTCGTGTCTCGGGGGCACCTCATACACCGTCCCACGCGGCGCGCGAATCACAGTGAGATCAGCGAGCACGGGGTCCTCACGAAGCAGCGTCCGCAACAACGGCGGCTCAACGAGGCGATCGATGCGGACGCGGATGCGCGGCTCGACCTTGTCGAAGCCATACCGATCCGGCTGCCGCCAATACGGTCGATCCTGCTCGGCTGGCGACGATTCTGCCGGCTCTGTCAGCACCGTGCCGACGGCGACAACGCCAGCCTGCGCACCAGCACGCCACACATAGGCCCGATCGCCGACATGCACTGACGCCACGTGCCCGCGAACGGTCCACTCCACCTCCGGAAGCTCGCGTAGAGCCCTATCGAGTTC
>DATGIR010000582.1:0-5754 GCA_035295605.1 Fimbriimonadaceae bacterium
TGCAGGGAGCCGCCATAGAAACTTGGCGACTCGTTGGCACGAGTTCAGGATTCGGCGTGTTGATCCGATAAGTGGAGTGTCGCAAAGGGCGGCATTGCCATCCGTCAAGCCTCATAGAGCCCGGAGCCCCGCATGATCTCAAACCCAACGGTCCGCACTTTCATTTCCACTTTTGCCATCGGCTGCGCCCTCTTCGCGAGCGCGCTGGCCGGCGCACAGCAGGCGGCCGGCCACGGCCCCGTTGCCGAATCGGCGAAGGTCCAGGTTCCGGCAGATTCCGAAACCTACATCCTCGGCCCCGAGGACGTGATCTCGATCACGGTTCGAAACGTGCCCGAGATGTCGGCCGACTACATGATCCAGCTCGACGGGACGATCTACTTCCCGGTCGTCGGGCAGGTGAAGGTCGGCGGAATGTCGTCGAAGGACCTCAAGGATTATCTCGAACGGGGATTGAGCAAGGAGCTTCGCGAGCCGCAGGTCACGATCAACGTCAAGCAGCTTAGGCCGAACCGAATTTATGTCTTCGGCTCCGTGGGGCACCCCGGGGTGCTGGATTACAAGCGCGGCTGGCGGTTGAGCGAGCTCATCGCCTCGGCAGGGGGCGTTTCGCTTCCCGCCGAGCGGCTCAAGGCGATCGTGTTCCGAGCCGGAACCCCGACGCAGACCATTCCGCTTCGAAAGGTTTTCGTTGACGCCGACGAGGCGTCCAACATCGCGGTGATGCCGGGCGACAGCATCAACGTGCAGTCCGACATCACTGTTCGGATCAGCGTGGTGGGCGAGTGTCGAACGCCGGGCATGCACGAGATCATCGAGGGACAGGGCGCGGTCGAAGCGCTGTCGGCCGCCGGCGGCCAGACGCAGGCGTCGGCGCTTAGCCGGGCCAAAGTGATGCGCAAAGGCGTGGAGATGCCGGTCGACCTTTACAGCGCCGTCATCGACGGCGATACGAGCAAGAACGTCAAGCTCGAGGACAACGACACGCTCGTCATTCCTCAGCAGTACGCCAAGGTCGCCGTGACCGGGCAAGTGAACCATCCGGGAACACAGCTTCTGCCGGACGGACGGACCCAGACGCTCATGGGCGCGGTTACCGATGCAGGCGGGCTCGCCGGCGGCGCGAAGCGCAACGGCGTTCAACTTTTCCGGCTTGGTCCGGACGGGAAGACGCATCGCACGGTCTACAACTGGAAGTCGCTCGGAAACAAGGTTCCGGATCCAGTGCTGCAGGACAAGGACATCGTGTTCATCCCGCAGAGCGGCGCCCCGAACCTGGGCGACATCACGAGCTTCTCCAACCTCTACTTCATCATTAGAACGATCACCGGCCTGTAGCCGGCGCCCGAACTATGCTGCGGATCATCCTCTGGGCGGCTCTGCTGGCGGGCGTCGGTGCGGGAATCGGGCTTGGAATCGCCAAGTTCACGACCCCCGTGTATGAAGCGCGCACCGCCCTGCTCGCCGGGGGCGGAGCCGCCGATCCCGCCGCGGCACGGGGTGAGGCGCTCACGATGCTCAAGTCGCCGGCGCTGTTCCAGCACGCCGTCGACTTCGCGGCGAAGTCCCACCCCGAGCTGAACTCCAAGCGTGAGGCGGTTTTGCTGCCCAGCCACGACGCCACCCAAGGCGAGGGCGGCAAGGCGTTGGAGTTTCGGGTTCAGAGCCCGGATCCCAAGATCGCCGCAGACGTGGCCAACTCGGTGGTGAGCACCTACAACGACCAGGCGCAGAAGTCGAACTCCGCGGCCGCCTCGGACAAGCGGACGAGCCTTCAGAGTCAAATTACGGTCGCCAAGAGCCGGCTCGACGCGACGCAAAAGCTCATCGAGGCGCAAAAGGAACGCTGGGGGGTGGACAACATCGACGCGGACATCGTGAACGCGGCGAACTACCAGGCGAACCTCCTGCAGCAGCGCGACGACACCCAGAACAAGCTGCAGGCCCTCAAGCGGAAGCTGACGGATGAAGAGGCCCGCTACAAGACGCTGGCGCCGACGACCACCGGCCCCATCACCGAAGTATCCAGCCCAAAGCTGACCGCCGACATGCTGAAGCTGCAGCAGCTTCAGGCCCAGAAGGTCGAGCTTTCCGCCACCTGGCTGCCGACCTCGCAGAAGATGCGCGACATGGACATCCAGATCAAGGGGCAAGAGGACCTGGTGGCGAAGGACAAGCTGGAGGCGCTTCAAGTCGAGCGCAAAGAGACGACACCGAACCCGGCGCGGCAGGAGCTCGAGCGCCAGATCATGGCCGACTCCGCGCAGTCGGAAAGCCTGACCGCCTCGCTTTCGGAAGTTGGGAAGGCGCAGGCGCGGCAGAAGGCCGATACGCGCCGACTACCCGCCCAAGAGGCGCGGATGCTGGACCTGGTGCGCGAACGCGACTTGGCCGACCAGAAGTACAAGGCGCTCCGCGCCAGCGCGGATTCGCTGGACGTGAACGGCAGCGCCACCCAGCTTCCGCTGCTCAGCACCTTCCTGACCGCCGAGCCGCCGCGGGTGCCGGTGTGGCCGGATACGAATTTGATGATCTCGGTCGGCGCCGCCATCGGGCTGATCCTGGGGATCATGGTCGGCGTCTCGACGACGGCGCGTGCGGAGGAGTACGATCTCGGGCCGCAGCTTCCGTCCGGGCCCTCTTTGCCCGAGCTTCCGGCGGGAACGGTGGCGGCGCCTCCCCTGCCTGCCCGCCGAGGCGGACCGCTCGCCGCGCTCGCTTCGCCCGCGGCGGCGCCGGCGGAGGCGTACCGGTTCATGGTCTTTTCCATGCTGTCCGGCCGGGAGGACTCGGCGCGTACCGTGCTGTTCACGGGCGTGACCAGCGACCTGCTCTGCTCGGAGGCGGCGGCCCAGTTCGCGATCGCCGCGTCCCAATCCGGCGTGCGCACGCTGCTGGCCGACTGTAACCTGCGCCACCACGGGCTGACGGAGGCGTTCGGGTTCAAGGGCAAGAGCGGGATCAGCGACATGCTGAGCCGGACGATGCTGCCTACCGGTGACGGCGACCTGATTCTTCCGACCGAGCATCCGGACCTCTACTTCATGCCGTCTGGCAGCGAGGAGGGCGAGGGGCTCGGCAGTTACGCCAACCTGCAAATCACCGGGCTCGTGCAAGACCTTAAGGAGCGCGCGGACGTGAAGGTGCTGAACCTGCCCGCCTGCGCGGTAGTGGCGGATGCGCCGCGGCTGGTGAGGTTTGCCGACAACGTCTGCCTGGTCGCCTCGAAGGCGGACCGCTCGCGCGGGCTGCTGGTGAAGGCGCAGGAGATCCTCCGGCGCGCCGGCGCCGCTGAGGTCGAGGTCCTCGTCATCGACCGGGACGAGTCCAGCCACTCCTTCCTCGGTTGAACCGGATTCCTTTGATTTGCGCGCCGACGCCGGTTCACCGGTTGGACCGGCTATCCGCGGAGCTGGGGGTCGACCTGTGGATCAAGCGCGACGACCTGACCGGCTTCGCGCTCGGCGGGAACAAGGGGCGCAAGCTGGAGTACCTGTTGGGGGCGGCCCTAGAGAGCGGAGCGGATACGGTCGTCACGTGCGGGGCGGCGCAAAGCAACTTCATTCGGCAGCTGGGCGCGGCGTGTTCGGTTGTGGGCCTGCGGTGCGTGGCGGTGGTGATGTCGCTGCCTTACGACGTCTCGCCGGCGGTGGGGCGTCGGCTGGCGGATTCGGGCGGGAACGTGCTGTTGGACGAGCTGCTGGGGGTCGAGCTGCGGGTGGCGCCGGACGGGACCTGGGACTCGCTCTATTCGCTTGCTGAGCAGGCGGCGGTTGAGTTGGTAGCGGCGGGCCGGGCGGTGTACCGGGTGCCGGTCGGGGGTTCTTCGCCGCTGGGGGCTTTTGCGTTCGTTCGGGCGGCGGAGGAGCTGGCGGCGCAGGCGGCGCCGTTCGATGCGATCGTATTCGCGAGCTCGAGCGGGAGCACGCAGGTGGGCTTGACGCGCTACTTCCTGGGCTCCTCGACGCGGGTGCTCGGGATCGCGTGCGACCCAGAGCCGGATATCGCGGATGATTTCGCGGTGCTGGCCGAGCGGCTTGCGGAACTGGACGGAGGGCCGCCACTCGGGCGGGAGGCGTTCGAGGTGAACTTGGACTACGTTGGGGAGGGGTATGGGATTCCCAGCCCGGCGGGGCAGGCGGCTATCGAGCGGCTGGCGCGGCGGGAGGGCATCTTCCTCGACCCGATCTATTCGGCGAAGGCGTTCGCGGGGTTGCTGGATCTGGTCGGGCGGGGGGAGCTGTCGGGGCGGGTGCTGTTCTGGCACACGGGCGGGATTCCGGCGCTGTTTGCGTGATAGGGTTGTAGGGTCTTAGGGTCTTGGGGCCGTAGGGTTTTGGGGTTGTAGGGTGCCACCGGCTTTAGCCAGTGCAGCCAGTGCACCGCCCACGAGGCGCCGGGCGTTACCGGCGCCTACTTGAAACCCGCCAGCACGGCTTCGGCGGCGGTTTGGTAGTGGTTCATCACGCAGAAGCGGCCGACCCCGTACGCCACGAACAGCACGGTGAACGCCATCATGAAGTTCTGAATCGGGCGGTGGTTGATGGTAAAGCGCTCGCGGCGCAGGAAGCCGACCAGCGCCCCGATCGCGGTCACCGTGAACATCAGGTACAGCAGCGGGCCGAACCAGTTCGCCTTGAACGCGGCGCCGATCCTGCCGTGGAGGAGGGAACTCCAGCTTGTGGTGAGCCCGCAGCCCGGGCACGGCCGGTTGAAGATCAGCACGCACGGGCACGGCGGCAAGCCGAGCTGCTGATGGGTGCCGTGGCCGTCCACGCTGGGCGTGAGGACCACGCCTATAACGGTTATTGCGAGCCAGCAGCCGAAGTAGACGACCTGGCCGGCGATCGAGCGGAGGACCGTGACCGGCTCAAACAGCGGGCGCAGCCTCGCGCGGGAGGACACACTCGGGATGGACCGTGTGCCCGGTGACTCTCCCAACGCCGACGATTCCACCCTTTAAGTCTAGCAGCACCGCCAAGGGCGAATCAGGTACCTGGGCGGCCTCGAAGGCGAGCATGCGGCCGTCCCGCGCGTGCCGTTCGGAGGCCTCGTCGAGCTGGATGGGCGGCATCGGCGCCAGCGCCTCGCCGAGGGGGATGAGGTCGTCTGGCCCGACTTCCTCCAGCTTCTTGGCGGCGGTCAAGTAGAAGCGCCCCACCTGGGTGCGGACCAGCCCGACCAGGTGGGCGCCGCAGCCCAGCGCGGCGCCGATATCGTGCGCGAGGGTGCGCACGTAGGTGCCGCCGGAGCAGCGAATCTTCAGCCTTGCATAGCCGACGCCCTGTGCCTCGTCCGGATGCACGGCTCGCTGAGCCGTGGCACGTTCGGGGAGCTTGTGATCCGTGGCACGTTCGTCCATCACCGTCAGCTCATCGATATGCACCGTCCGCGGGCGGCGCTCGACCTCTTCGCCCCGCCGGGCGTAGGTGTAGAGCGGCTTGCCGTTCAGCTTCACCGCGCTGTACATGGGCGGAAGCTGCTGGATGAGCCCGCGAAACGCGGGCAGCACGCCCTCCAGCGCCGCCGGCAGGTCCTCGGGCACCGGCCCGGACTCGGTCGGCACGCCCTCGGCGTCGTAGGTGGAGGTGGCGTGGCCGAAGCGCACGTCGGCCAGATACTCCTTGGGCTCCAGCGACAGGTACTGCAGGAAGCGGGTGGCGGGGCCGACGGCGACGACGAGGAGGCCGGACGCGAGGGGATCCAGGGTGCCGGCGTGGCCCACGCGGCGGGTACCGAAGCGCCGGCGCATGC